>JBJEAG010000048.1:0-3933 GCA_051868855.1 Alloprevotella sp.
CGCTCAATTCGTTCGATTCGTGAGATTCGTGTTCAAAAGATTCCTTCTCATTCTGCGGATTCTGCGTGAACCTTCAAACTCTGCGTGAGTCGAAATTATTCGTGTGATTCATGGGAAAAAGACAAATCCTTGCATCATTACGAAAAAAAGAATATTTTTGCAACCGTGGTTGAATCAACCGCTGTTGCAAACAAAAAGATATGAGATTTTATAACAGAGAAATCGAAATAGCAGAGTTGAAGCGTATATGCAATTTGTCATTTACGCACAACTCTCGGATGACCGTTTTGACGGGGCGTCGTCGCATCGGCAAAACCAGTCTGATAAAGAAAGCGTTTGAGAACAGCGATGCGCCGATGCTCTATTTTTTCACCGGACGCAAAGCAGAGGCTGTTCTTGTGAGTGATTTCGTGCGCGAGATACATGACAAACTGCACGGATATGTGCCGGAAGGTCTCATGTCGGTGACGGGTGTGCTGAGACATCTGTTTGAACTGGCAAAGACTGAGAAGTTCACTCTTGTCATTGATGAGTTTCAAGAGTTTATGACCGTCAATCCGTCTGTGTTCAGCGACCTGCAGAACCTGTGGGACACTTACCGTTCCGACACAAAGATGAACCTTGTTTTGAGTGGTTCTGTCATGTCCATGATGCGTCGGATTTTTACCGATGCTCATGAGCCGCTGTTCGGTCGTGCCGACAACATCATCAACCTCCGCCCCTTCAAAATAAAGGTGCTGAAGGAAATTCTGAAGGATTATAATCCCCAATACACCAATGAAGACCTTCTGGCATTGTATTGCATCACGGGTGGAATCCCAAAGTATATTGAACTATTTTGTGACAACGGTTTTATGACGGAAGAGTCTATGCTTCGCTTTTCCGTGTCGTATATGTCTCCCTTTATTGATGAAGGACGCAATCTGCTGATTACGGAGTTCGGTCGTGATTACGGCACCTATTTTTCCATTCTTCTTGCCATTGCTCAGGGTCGCACTTCTCAGGCTGAAATCGCAGCGACTCTGGGTGGAATGGCGATTGGCGGGCATCTTGACAGGTTGGAGAATACCTATAACATTATATCGAAGTTTCGTCCCGTCATGTCGAAGCCCGGGAGCAAGAACAGTGTTCGTTTCCGCATAAGCGACAACTTCATGCAGTTCTGGTTCCGTTTCATTGAGCGTAACCGTTCCATGATTGAACTTGACAACTATGATGATTTGTGTGGGGTGGTCATGCGGGATTATCCCACCTATTCCGGTCTGATGCTTGAAAAGTATTTCCGACAGAAACTGACAGAAGAAGGCGGTTTTCGCGAAATGGGGGCATGGTGGGAGGCCAAGTCCGGGAAGGAAGCCAACGAAATAGATATTGTTGGAATACGGACAGACGGAAAATCGGCACTGGTTGCTGAAGTGAAACGTAATGCCCGCAACTATGACAATAAGTCATTCATGGCTAAAATTGAGCACATTAGGACCAAGATTTTATCCGGCTATGAGATTGAGTCCCGGCTTTATACCATGGATGACATGTGATTTTAAGCTGTCTTTTGTTTTGAACAAGAAATATTTTGAATACGAATTTTTAGAACGCGAATCATACGAATCACACGAATTCCGCACCGACTTATTGACCTCTTTGACCTTTTAGACTCTTTGACTTCTTTAGAACACGAATTTTCATGAATTATTCACGAATTGTTTCATGAATTTATATTTCACGCAGAATCCGCAGAATGAGAAAGAATCTTTTGAATCATTCGCATGATTCGTTCGATTCATGTTCAAAAATTATAAGGTTGTTCTTACGCCATCGGTTGGGCGTGCATCCCTCCTTTTCGCGGAAAGTGCGGGAGAAGTGACTGAGGGAGAGAAAACCGGATTGGTCTGATATGTCTTTGATTTTCATGTCCGGCTGCTGAAGCATCAGTTGTTTGGCATGGTCAATGCGGAGTGACATAATCCAATCGCGGAAGGTCATGCCGAAGACACGGTGGATGTGTTCCGAGAGGTAGGTGCGGTTGGTGCAGAACAAAGCACATAAGTCGTTCAACGTGACACCGGATTCACAATAGCCTCCATTTTTCGTCCACTCGCTGATGCGCAGTTCCAATTCGTCATGATAGTTCGGAGTGTCCTCCTCAATTTTTTCTCTTGTTTGGACATCATTCTCTGCCATCTCCATCTCTTCAAGCAGGGCGGTTTGTACCTTTTCATAGAACAATACATAGTTTTGATAGCGGCAATAGAGGTAGATGTAGAACGGAATGGAGGAGAGAATCCAGATGAAGATGTATTCATTTGGCAGGAAGGTGAGCAGTCCGCACCCCACGCCGAAACCGATTGCCCAATAGGTGAAGAACGACAGCCAGCGGATGTAGGCTTCAATGTCGTCGGAGTGTGTCTCCTCAAACATTCGCACCGCCTTATGGTAAGTGCACAGCAGACGCACGGAAAGGAAGATGCCATAGGCCACGAGCCACACAGCGAGAAGCACCGTGGCTATGTTGCGTGCCCGGAGGGTGGGAAAAAGGAATACCGAGGCTGCCAAAGCTGTGAAGGCCAACCACAAAGAGATATGAATGGTGAAACGCCGGCGGGTGATGTAGTTCGGACTCAGCAGAGTCATCATCGCTGCGCTGAAGAGCCAGTAGCAGAGGAAGTAGGTCACCATGTTCATCAGGATGGTGGCGTGAATGTCCCACAGACGGACGGCGCAGAAGAGATGAACGGAATAGTTGGCAGCCAGCAGAAGCAGGGCGCACCCCATCATGCGGCGTGACAGCAGATAGTTCCCATAGATGGTCTTGTCGGGCACACGTGCCAAGAGCATGTGGAAACCGAAGAACAACATCAAGGGCAGTGCCAGAAAGAGCGAGTCGTGATATAACGAGGGGTTCATGGTGGGGCGCCGAAGGTGGAAAAAATTTATTTGCTGCAAAATTACAAATTATTTTGAGACAGCGCATTTGTTCTTTGCCTCACGCAGAATCCGCAGACTTTGAGGGTTCACGCAGAATCCTTCTCATTCTGCGAATTCTGCGTGAGCTTTCAATTGCAGCGTGACCCCAATGCAGCATGAAACACAGTCTTCCACGGCGCAAGAAAAAATTTCTACACGTAAAGCACTCAAAAACAAACGATTTGACATTCTTTAAACGGGGGGGGTATTTTAATTAGAATTAAATTTCTTCTAATAAAAATTTGGCTAAAATCGGCGGAATCAATACTTTTGCACATTCCAAACCGGAAATCCCCGGGCGGAAACTCCGTCCAATGAATACCCAAAACACACCAAAACCTGAGAGACTTGATAATCTCCTACACAAAACAAACTTAGCAACCAATCAAACTACATATATAAAGGTACGCACGCACATACGCGCGTGAGAGAACTTTGGGTTACGCCCCATAACCTCTCAAAAACACTCGGGAAACCGAATCAGAACAAGCTAAAAACGAAACAAAAACATTCATGACAATGCTTCGAAAACATACTGCCGTATGGGTTCTGTTTGTATTTAGTGCACTTTTGGCACCCGCGCAGAAGATTGGCATCAAAAACAACCTGCTCTATGATGCCACCACCACCCTCAACCTCGGCGTGGAACTCGGACTTTCCCGCAAGTCCACCGCACAACTCTTCTACGGCTTCAACCCCTGGAAGTTCCACACCGGCGACAATACCGTCAAACAACTCCGCCACTGGGTGCTCATCCCGGAGTATCGCTACTGGTTCTGCGAAAAATTCAACGGACACTTCCTCGGTGTGCACGCCATGGGCGGACAGTATAACCTGAGCAACATGCACATTCCCAACCCGTTCTTCAAAAACCTCGGTTCCAGACGCTATGAAGGATGGTTCGTCGGCGGCGGCGTGACCTACGGCTACCAATGGATGCTCAGCAAGCACTGGAACCTCGAAGCCTCT
>JBJEAG010000049.1:0-3919 GCA_051868855.1 Alloprevotella sp.
ACGTTGTCAGCAGAAAAAAACAAATATGGCGCGGCGTAATCCTGCAAAACTTGCTTCACTACGGTGGATTTTCCCACCTGACGCGCTCCCATCACGACCTGAATGAACTTTCTGTCCTCTTCAAGACGCGATTTAATCTTGTGGTATTCAGCTCTTTTGTACATGCCTTTACATTTTACGCAGTGGACTGAGTATTTTTACGCACCGCAAAGATGAGCATTTTTTCTTTGCCGACAATCCTTTTCAACGGTTGAAGTCGGGTTTCAGGATTCCCTGGCGTTGTGCCCGCAGGATGAGTTCGACAACGTTGTCGGCAGCGAGTTTGCGCATCATTCGCTTTCGGTGGTATTCAATGGTGTTTTCGCTCAGACAGAGTTCCTCGGCGATGGCGCGGCTGGTGAGACCGCGCGACATCATTTGCAGAATGCCGAGTTCGCGTTCGCTGAGGAGCGAGCGGGGCGCTTCGGTTTGCAACGCTTGAAAGCGCGGGCTGCGGTAGGTCATGCCGTTGAGGACCGCCTCGGCAGCCAATTTGAGCGAGGTCGAGGCTTCGCTTTTGAAGATGATGCCTTCGACGGAGGCTTCTTCAAGCTCTTTGACGACCCAGACTTCCTCGTGCATCGTGTAGATGACGAAACGCAGTCTCGGGTCAAGGCTTCGCAACCGACGGACGACCGAGACGCCCGACTCGGAGGGAAGTTCGAAATCGACGATGGCAAGCGTGTAGGGCTGCGAGTTCAGCGCAGAGGTGACGAGTTCAAGGGCTTCGCTGCCCGAGTTTGCAAAGCCGCTCTCTGTCGGGAACAAGGGAGCGAGCAGACTCGTCACGCCGTGAGCCACGACCGGGTGGTCATCGACGACGAGCAGACGGGGTTTCATTTTAGGGTTATCGTGAGCGTGCATTTGTCGCCTTGTGTGTTTTTCGTGACGGAAGCATGAATGGCGTCGGCTCTTTGTTGGATGTTCTGCTGTCCTGCCCCCTCGGAACGCTCGTCGGTGACTCCGTCGTTTTCGATGACCAGTGCCCGGCGGCTGAGAGAGACGCGGACATAACTTGCCCGAGCGTGTTTTCGGATGTTCGTGATGCTTTCCTGCAGGATGCGGTAGAGTTGATAAGCCACGTCGGGCGGGAACGTGACACCGTCCTCTGCTTTCAAGCTGGCGGTGGGAACGTGTCGCAGATAGTCTGCCATGCACTCGCTCAATCGGGCGTGGCGGAAGCGCGGCGGGAGAAGCTCGTGGCTGATGCGTCGAACGTCCTCGTGCAGTTCTTTCAAGAGAGTTGCCGTTTCGTCTGCCGGAAGTTGATTCACCTGCATCGAAAGTCCCAGCAGGTCTCCCGCGATGCCGTCGTGGAGTTCGCGTCCCAGACGGTCGCGTTCCTCTTCAACCCCATCCAAATAGCGTCTCACACTGCGCTGGCGAGCATTCCGCCGAAGGAGGAAAATGAAGAAAAGGAGAAGGGAACAGGCGCCGATGCTGACCACAAGCCACAGCAGCAAGCGGCTTCGTGAAGCAGAAAGCCGGGCAATTTCGAGTTCTTTCTGTTGCGCATCGAGTTGCGCGGAGAACTCACTCAGTTGTTCGTTGATGGCGGATTGACTGACCGAGTCCTTGACGGCAAGCGCGAGTTCATAGAAGTTCGCAGCGTCCTCCGAGCGGTGCAGGTGCATGCAATTTCTCGCCATGGAAATGTAGAGAGCGTCAAGGGGAATCACCAAACCTTTCTCCCGCATTTTCAGCAAATGCTGTTGCACCTGCAGGCTCTCCTCGTAGTGTTTCATTTCCTGCAGCACCTGCGCCTTAGTCTCCAGATAACCCAGCGCCTCCGCACTGGCTTCGTCCACTTTCGGCAGCAAGGCGTCGGCTTTGGAAATATAGTGCAGCGTGGAGTCCTTCGCTCCGCTTTTCAAGAAGTAGTCGATGATGGCGGCATAGCCTTTGAGCATGAAGTTCGGCTTGTGGCATCGCCCTGCCTCGCCCACCATTCTGCGGATGATGCCGATGGCTTCCTCATATTTCCCTTGCAGCGTCAGAATGCTCCCGCAAGTGTAGTCGCAGTACATCACCATGTCAATGTCCTTGCTTGCATGGGCGGCTTCCACGGCACGCCGTGCGTAGGTTTCAGCTTCATCGCGCCGCGCAGTGTTTGCATAGAGGATGGCAATGGAGCAGAGCACGTGAGAGATTTCCGATTGGTCGCCGGAGGCTTGCGCCATGGTGAGCGCGCGCTGGTAGCAACTGAGCGCGGAGTCGGGACGCTCGGTCAGCCGATAGGCGACGCCTTGATTGGTCAGGGTGGTGGCGGCGAGGTCGTTCCGTTTGAGGCGTCGTGCCTCCTCTTCCGCCTTTTGGTAAAGCAGGATGGCTTCGTCATATCGCCCGAGGTTCAGCAACGAGTCTCCCTGTTCGTTGAACAGTTCGCAACGTTCCTCTTGCGCCGCGAGGCGGAGGGGACAGAGAAACAGGAGAAAGAGGGTGAGGAAAGTGAGTTTCATGGTTTTCAAGGTCGTAAGTGTATGCAAAGTTAAGGAGTTTTCCGGAATAACCTTGATTTCAGACGTAAAGGCTTGAGAAGAAGCGAGAAGAAACGGGGCGACGGAACGTTGAAATATTCCTTTTTGTTTTTGCTGTCCGGTAAAACCGTCTTGAAGGGTTGATTACGTTGATTCTTGTAACAGTTTATCCCCTCGTCCGGATGGTGAGTGCTGTAAGCACGATGAGGGAGCCGCAGGCGACCGAACTGTCAGCCCGGGGTGAAGCGAGCGCAGCGAGCGAGAACCCCGGGGTAGAGACATATATATAATCGGAGTGCTACAGGCACGACTCTTTATCAACTGATTTTTACGGAACGAAAAATCCACATTCTCCGCCGCATACGAATAAACATCAGCAAAAGAGTCGTGCCTGTAGCACTCAATCGTTGGGGGGTGCTCCTTACCCGGGGTTCTCGCTCGCTGCGCTCGCTTCACCCCGGGCTGACAGTTCGCCCTCCTTCGTCGGGCTCATCGTGCTTTCAGCACTCACCATGCGGACGAGAGCAACCAAAAAATCTTTTAACGGATAGCAAAACACCACATCACGCTATTTTGTCAAAAATTTTCGTCTGAGACGAATCGACGAGTCGGAGGAAAAGGGCGAATTTGGGCGGAAATGACATTAACATTTTTAACTTCTCGAAACGCGAAGTCAAGGGGAAAGATGTACTACTTTCCGAAAAGTTTTTCCTACGTTTTGACTCAAATTTTTGAGCCGGAAGAAAATTGAAATTTTCAAGGGAGAAATTTTTCCGAAACGCCGACTTTTTCCCCGAAAGTCTTAGGGAAAAAGCATGAAAAAGGGGAGGAGCCGCGCTCCTCCCTTATCTCTACACAAAGATACAACGAAAATTCGCGAAATCCAAAACTGTTAAAATCGCCGTTCCGCCGAAAATCCGAAAAATCATGCCGTCCGCGTGTCAAAATTTTTCGGCGTTTCATCGGCGGTGAGCAAAGCCCGGTGTCAGTCAGGAATAACAAAGGAGGAATGCTACAGAAGAAGGATTCGTTTCATGTGATTACTGTTCGGTAACAGTTGTTTCAGCCGGACGGTGAGTGCTGAAAGCACGAACGAGGGAGTCGAAGGCGACCGAGATTTTAGCCCGGGGTGAAGCGAGCGAAGCGAGCGAGAACCCCGGGTGGTGACGCAAAAAGTAATCGGAGTGCTGAAAGTACGACGGATTTTTTGAACTTGTCTTACCGCCTCTCAATCAATGGGAAGGAGTGCTGCATTTATTCAATCTGTCGTACTTTCAGCACTCCATTTTGGGGTTGTGTCTCTTACCCGGGGTTCTCGCTCGCTGCGCTCGCTTCACCCCGGGCTAGTATCTCGCCCTCCTTCGTCGGGCTCGTTCGTGCTTTCAGCACTCACCATCCGGTTA
>JBJEAG010000050.1:0-16748 GCA_051868855.1 Alloprevotella sp.
TGTTACCTTTGCACCCGCTTTTTGGACCTTCATTCGGCGAGACGGCAGACCGGCACGAGCCTATTCTCCGTTTTGGGCGCGGGACGCCCGCTTTTGCTCCTGCTGCAAAACCGCTCGACTTGGAAGAAGGTCGTTATTTATTAACCCTAATTATTAACTCATTAAATGGAGAATTTAAAAAACATCGCTCCCTTGGCAGATTTTGACTGGGATGCTTACGAAAACGGTGCCGTGCAGGCAACCAGCAGTCAGGAAGAACAAGAAAAAGCCTACGACCAGACCCTCGGTCGCGTGAACGAGAATGAAGTCGTTGAAGGCACTGTCATCGCTGTTGGTAAACGCGAAGTCGTTGTTAACATCGGCTACAAAAGCGACGGTATCATCCCCGTCAACGAGTTCCGCTACAATCCCGACCTCAAACCCGGCGACGTGGTGGAGGTTTACATCGAAAACCAAGAGGACAAACGCGGTCAGCTCGTGCTCTCTCACCGCAAGGCTCGTGCCACTAAGTCTTGGGAACGTGTCAACGCAGCTCTCGAAAACAAAGAAGTCATCACCGGCTACATCAAGTGCCGCACGAAGGGTGGCATGATTGTCGATATCTTCGGCATCGAAGCCTTCCTCCCCGGTTCTCAGATTGACGTGAAGCCCATCCGCGACTACGATGTCTTCGTGGGCAAAACCATGGAGTTCCAGGTTGTCAAAATCAATCAGGAATACAAGAACGTGGTGGTTTCTCACAAAGCGCTCATCGAGGCAGAACTCGAGGCTCAGAAGCAGGAAATCATTTCCAAACTCGAAAAAGGACAGGTGCTCGAGGGTACTGTCAAGAACATCACTTCCTACGGTGTCTTCATCGACCTCGGCGGCGTGGATGGTCTCATCCACATCACAGACCTCTCTTGGGGTCGCGTGAACGATCCGCATGAAATCGTGGAACTCGACCAGAAACTCAATGTCGTTATCCTCGACTTCGACGAAGAGAAGAAGCGCATCGCTCTCGGTCTCAAGCAACTCACTCCGCATCCTTGGGATGCCCTCGACGCTGAACTCAAGGTCGGCGACAAGGTGAAGGGTAAGGTTGTCGTTATGGCTGACTACGGCGCATTCGTGGAGATTGCTCCGGGCGTGGAAGGTCTCATCCACGTGAGCGAAATGAGCTGGAGCCAGCACCTCCGCTCTGCTCAGGACTTCTTGAAGGTGGGCGACGAAGTGGAAGCCGTTGTGCTGACCCTCGACCGCAACGAACGCAAGATGTCTCTCGGCATCAAGCAACTGAAAGAAGATCCCTGGAAGGACATCGAAGAGAAATATCCCGTGAACTCTCGTCACCAGGCAAAGGTTCGCAACTTCACCAACTTCGGCGTGTTCGTTGAATTGGAAGAAGGCGTGGACGGTCTCATCCACATCTCTGACCTTTCTTGGACCAAGAAGGTGAAACATCCTTCTGAATTCACTCAGATTGGTGCTGACATCGAAGTGGTTGTGCTCGAAATCGACAAGGAAAACCGTCGTCTCTCCCTCGGTCACAAGCAACTCGAAGAGAATCCTTGGGATGTCTTCGAAGGCGTCTTCACTGAAGGCTCTGTTCACGAAGGCACCATCACTGAACTCATGGACAAGGGTGCTGTCATCCAGCTCGAATATGGTGTGGAAGGCTTCGCTACTCCCAAGCACCTCGTGAAGGAAGACGGTTCTCACGCCAAGGAAGGCGAGAAACTCGCTTTCAAGGTGATTGAGTTCAACAAGGACAGCAAGCGCATCATTCTTTCTCACAGCCGCACTTTCGAGGATGCTCAGCGCAGCGAGGCTCGTGCCGAACGCAAAGCCGCTCCCCGCAAGGCTGCTCGCAAGGAAGAAGCTGCTCCCCAAATCCAGAACCAAGCCGCTTCCACCAGCCTCGGCGACATCGACGCTCTGGCTGCTCTGAAAGCCAAGATGGAAGAGGGCGAGAAATAAATCAGACCTTTTTCAGTAATCGCATTCGGAAGGGATTGAGTCTCTCGGGACTTCAGTCCCTTCCCTTTTTCTTTTCTATCCTTTTTTCTTTCCCTTTACGCTGTAATCTTTTTCATCAGAAAATCTTTTCACCATGTTTTCAGGAATTGTTGAATGCACGGCACAGGTGGTTGCTGTCAGAACGGAAGCCACGAACAAACATTTCACGCTGCGCTGCCCCTTCGCCTCAGAACTGAAAATCGACCAGAGCGTGGCGCACAATGGCGTCTGCCTCACCGTTGTGGAAATCCAAGGTGACGCCTACACCGTCACTGCCATGGACGAGACGCTCAAACGTTCCAACCTCGGACTCTGGAAAGAGGGCGATGAGGTGAACGTGGAACGCTCCATGAAAATCGACGGTCGTCTCGACGGGCACATCGTGCAGGGACACGTTGATTGCACGGCGCGCTGCACGGACATTGCTGATGTCGACGGCAGCCACATCTTCACTTTCTCCCACGACTTTGACCCCGAACTCGCCAGAAGAGGCTACTTTACCGTCGATAAGGGCTCGGTGACCGTCAATGGCGTTAGCCTCACCGTCTGCGAACCGACTGCCGACAGTTTCAAGGTTTGCATCATTCCCTACACCTTCGACCACACCAACTTCCACACGTTCCAAGTTGAGAGCATCGTGAACCTCGAGTTCGACATTTTGGGGAAATACATCTCCCGCCTTCATGCGCTGACGGAGTGAAACTCTTGAACAAGAATGAATTCTCTCCATTAGTGTTATCTTTCTGTCTCACGCAGAATCCGCAGAATGAGTGAGAATTTTGAGACCACGGATTGAACGGAGTTTTTGAACACGAGTTACACGGATTATACGAATTGAACGAATGTTTTGAACTCTCTCCCTTTCTTTACTCTCTTTACTCTCTTTACTTTCTTTACTCTCTTTACTTTCTTTACTCTCTTTACCCTCTCTACCTTATCACAGCACCGCAGGTGCAGCGACCTTTTCTCCCATGACTCATCTGTTTTTCATTTTTCTTGGCGGCGGTGTCGGCTCGCTTTGCCGCTATGGAGTGGGAGTGTGGCTGTCCCGTTGGACCACCTCCAATCTGTTTCCTTGGGCAACTTTTGCAGCCAATGCACTGGGATGTTTGCTCATCGGTCTTCTGTTGGGACATTTGGAGCGTCAGTCGGCAGCCTCCCTCCGTTTTCTTCTCGTCACCGGTTTCTGTGGCGGTTTCACCACTTTCTCCACCTTTTCCCATGAGTCATTCCGTCTTTTCACGCAGGGGCATCACCTCGCTGCGTTGCTCTATGTGATGGCATCGCTGCTCGTCGGTCTCTTCGGAGTGGCTGCAGGACTTTTTCTTGCCAAGTAAGAATTCATTTTTTCAACGATACACGTTATGCGTAAACAGGAACTCTTCCGTCATGTGCTTGACTATTTCCGTCAGACCATGGACGACACCGAAACCGAACTCAACTATTCCAATCCGTTTGAACTGCTCGTGGCTGTGGTGCTCTCGGCGCAGTGCACGGACAAACGCATCAACATGGTGACACCTGCGCTGTTTGCCGCTTATCCCACACCTGCCGACATGGCGGCAGCGAGCGTGGATGACATATTCTCCTATATTCGTTCCGTCAGTTATCCTAACAACAAGGCGTGTCATCTCCGCGGTCTTGCCGAAAAACTGGTGAGCGACTTCGGTGGAGAGGTGCCGCAGACCTTGGAGGAACTGACCACACTGCCGGGCGTGGGACGCAAAACAGCGAATGTCATCCAAGCAGTGGCGTTCAAAAAGGCAGCACTCGCCGTCGATACCCACGTCTTCCGTGTGAGCCATCGCCTCGGCCTCGTCCCGGCGCGCTGCACCACCCCCTACAGTGTGGAGATGGCATTGCGGAAGTATATTCCCGAAGCAGAGGTCGCCGCCTCCCACTATTGGATTCTCCTCCACGGTCGCTACACCTGCACCGCCCGCAACCCGAAGTGTCAAACGTGCGGGCTGCAAAGCGTGTGCAAGGAGTTTGGAAGGAGAGGAGGTAAAGAGGGTAAAGAGGGGTAAAGAAGGGTAGAGAAAGTAGAGAGGGGTAAAGAGAGTAAAGAGAGTAGAGAAAGTAGAGAGGGGTAAAGAAGGGTAAAGAGGGGTAAAGAGAGTAGAGAGAGTAGAGAGAGTAGAGAGAGTAAAGAAAGGGCAGAGTGTTCAAAAATATTCGTTCAATTCGTATATTCCATGTAATTCGTGTTCAAAGATCCTTCCATTCGTACTATTCGTGTTCCAAAATAATCCTTTCATTCTGCGCATTCTGCGTGGAACTATAATAATTAAAGAACCATTAACAAATCAATTAATGAACATTAATGGAGGGATAAATTGAGCATTAATGGAGGGAATAAACATTTGTGGAGGGGGCATTAATCCTCAAACAGGCGGAGGGCGACCTTAATGCCGAAGTTGAAGGTGTGGTCCTTTGCCATGCCCGTAAAGAAGCCGAGGTCGAGGACGTGCGTACTGAAACCGTAGCCCGCCTCGGTGTAGATCCCGAGAGCGCGGACGGAGAGGAGGTTGAGATAGATGCGTTCCGTGCGAACCACTCGGGAGACGCCCGGAATGCGAGAGAGCAACATCATCGGACTTTCGTAGGTGCTCGTCAGGTGGAGGTAATAGCGCGATTCATTATACCATCGTGCATTGAGCAGTTGGAACTCTCCGCTCATGTCATCGTTGTGAGTCTCGGGAATGTAGTTGAAGCGGAAGAAGTCATATTCCAAGAAACAATCGCGACTTCGGCGCGTGTAGAAACCAGCACCTGCTCTGAAGAAGAGCGAGCGCATGGCATAGAGCGGGACGCGCCAGCGGATGTCCGTTTCCATTCTGGCATACCCCGTGTGTCCGTCTTTCAAGGGGAAACCGTGCTCATAGCACCAGAGGAAAGTGGGATATTTCGAATAGAGGGGGATGCGTCGTCTTCCTTGTTTGTAGTAGTATTGCATCGGCGTCCATTGCACCTCCACTCGGGGCGCGATGGACGAGAGATGGTGGTCCATTCCGGTGACCTTTGCCAATGTGGACCAGTCGATGAGTGTGCGGAGGTGATAGCGTGTGCCCAAGGTCAGCATGAGTCCGGGGGTGGGAGAGAGGGAGAAATCCGTTTTGAGGTAGTTGTCGCGATAGTCGTGGAAACCGAAAGCATCGAGGATGCTGACGAGGGTGTCATAGACCGTTGATTGTTCCAGTTTGTGTCGAACCTCCTCCGCCTGTCGGTTCGAATAGACGTGCTGACCGCCACCTGCGGTGATGGAGAACTTACCGTTCAGCGAGGGCAGGCAGTCAATCTGCAGCGGAAGTTGCCAATAGATTTGTTTTTGTTTGAAGGTGTAGCCGATGCGTGGGTTGAAATAGCATGCCCCATCCATCTTCGGGAGGTCTGCTTGCAGACGGATGCGCGTTTGAAGCGAGAGACCTTTCGATTTGCTCCAAACCACCATGGACGGGGTGAAGATGGGCGGGAGTTTCACCGAGACATTTTCCTGATTTTTCAACGTGAAGCGGTGGGACGAGAGAAGCAGGTCTTCTGTGTGCGGTCCGATGATTTTTCGACGTTTGCGCGAAAGAGTGTCCTGTGTTTCCTGACAGGCAATGAGTTCCTTTTCGTGGAGCGTCAATGAGCGGGGACGCAGTGTGTCAAAGTGCTCCGGCGCGGTGATGATGCTCGTGGTGTCGATGCGGAGCAGACATTGACGCGTCAGGTCCAGTTTCTTTTTGAACGACAGGAGCGAATCCGTTTGGAGTGAGTCTGCGGGCAGGAAACGGTTTGAGATGGTCATGTCGCAGGATTCATCCACTTTGTTCCCCAGCAGGCGGAAACGCGAGATGACCTGAATCCTTTCCGGAAGCAGGGTTGCTTCTCCTTCTTCTCCGGGACGTCCGGAGAGCGTGATGGTCCGGAACCCATGTCTGAACGTGAAAGAAAAGTGGCGCACCGCTCCCGTTGCCACATCCACATCCACGTCGCCCCTCACGAGTTGTTCGTTGGCAAAGCGAGGTTTGATGGAAATGTGTGCCGTCTGTTTCCCCAAAGAGGAACCATAGTAGAGCGTGCGATAGCGATAGAATTGCTTGTTGCGACTGTGGAGAGGGCTGAGGATGCTCTCTTGCAGGAGTTTCGGTGCATAGATTCTGAAATGAAATCTTGCGAAGTCCACCATTCGTTCCGGTTGCATGTAGGTCGCAGTGGAGTGGAACGCCTTCACTTTGTAGTCCGCCTCGCCCGGGTCTCGGAAGCGCATTTGGATTTCTCCCTCTGAGAAATAGCGGCGCACGCCTCGCTCCAGTCGCAGCATGCCGGGAACATAGCGGGCAACGATACCCTTCCGTTTCGTGTACATGCGGTGGCGCTGATAAATCTCGCTTTCGTAGGTTCCCGGCTGAAACCCGTTGCGTTCCACGTAGGTGAACACCAGTTGCATCACCTCATCCGTCTTCCGTCCCTCTTCGTTTCCGGCGGAGACGGAGAGGGGAAAAAGCGTCGCGAGCCACATCCACAGAAGAACTCTGACGCAGGGAGTAGGGGAGAAACGTTGCACGGAAGAGGGCGGAGATGAAAGTTCTAAAGTATAAGTTCTAATTTCTAAAGTGTAAGTCTAAGAAAGTACGTTCCGAAGGGTGCAGCTTCAACTTCGGCTGACAGCTTTCACGCCTTTCACCGTTTTCAGCTTGCGGATGAGGGCGTTCAGTCGGCTCAGATCGTCCACCATGACCGTCAGAATGCCCGAGAAGAGACCGTCGAAACTGTCGATGTTGATGCTGCGAAGCATGATGTGCTCTTCTTTGGAAATGATGGACGTGATGTTGTTCACAATGCCGAGGTCGTCGTTACCCACGACGCGGAGGGTGATGGGGTAGGAGCCCGTTCCTTTGCCCGCCCAGCGCGCTTTCACGATGCGATAGCCGAAACGGTCACGCATCGCCGGAGCGTTCGGACAGTTCGTGCGGTGAATCTTGATGCCGCCACCTTGCGTCACGAAGCCAAAAACGTCGTCGCCATAGACGGGATTGCAGCAGCGAGCCATGCTGAATTCAATGCCTTTCAAGTTTTGGTCAATCACCAGCACGTCGCTTTCCGATTTCTGTTTCTGGGCAGCCACGACCTCGGAGTCCATGGAAAACTCCTCGGCACTGCGCACTGCCGAGCGTTCGCCCAGTCCCTGTTCGCGTTTGGCAAGGTCAAGGTAGGTGTCCAGCAGTTTGTTCGTGTCCAGTTTCTCGTCGTGGAGTGCTTTGAAGAAGTCTGAACTTTCTTTGAATCCGGCTTTGCGGATGAGTTGGTTGATGAGGCTCTCGTCCCATTCGATTTTTCGGTTTTTCATTTTGCGCTCCAGCATCTCCTTTCCGAGAGCCATTTCTCCGGCGGTGAGTTCCCTCACGGCGGCACGGATTTTGGCTCTGGCATGTCCGGATTGCGCAATCTGCAGCCACTCTTTCTTGGGAGTCTGCGTGCTTTGCGTGATGATTTCCACCGTCTGTCCGCTCTCCAGCGTTTGTCGGAGCGAGACGTTCTTTCCGTCGATGCGTCCGCCGATGCACTTGTTGCCCAGTCCGGTGTGGATGATATAGGCAAAGTCCAGCACCGTGGCTCCCGGCGGCAGGTGGTAGAGGTCACCTTTGGGCGAGAAGACATAGACCTCCTTGGGGCTCTCGTTCGCACTGAGGCTCTTGGTCAGCAACGCTTCGTTGCCCGTTTCGAGCGCACTGCGGATGTTCGCCAGCCACGTATCGACACCTTCGCTGCCCGCCTTCACCCCTTTGTAGCGCCAGTGAGCCGCCAAGCCGTGTTCTGCAATCTCGTCCATGCGTTCCGTTCGGATTTGCACTTCCACCCATTTGTCCTCCGGTCCGAGGACGGTGATGTGCAGGCTTTCGTAGCCGTTGCTTTTCGGGACGGTCAGCCAGTCGCGGAGACGTTTCAGGTTGCTTTCATATTTATTGGTGATGAGCGAGAAGACTTTCCAGCACTGTTCTTTCTCCTTTTGGAGCGGAGCATCGATGATGATTCTGATGGCGAACAAGTCATAGACTCCCTCGAAACTGCATCCCTGCTTCTTCATCTTTTGCCAGATGGAGTGGATGCTCTTGGTGCGTCCCTTCATGTGGTAGCGCAGCCCCTCGGCATCCAGCATTTTGCGGATGGGCGCGGTGAAGCGTTCGATGTAGGCATCGCGAGCCTGCTTTGTGGCGTTGAGTTTTTCTTTGATGTGATAGTAGGCGTCGTGCTCCAGATATTTCAGACTCTGGTCCTCCAGTTCGCTTTTGAGTTTATAGAGTCCCAGCTTGTGAGCGAGGGGCGCATAGAGATAAGCTGCTTCGGTTGCCGCTTTCCTGCGTTCCTCGTCGTTGTCCGAGAACTTCGCCACGCGCATCAGCACCACGCTTCGGGCGATGAGCAGAAGAATGATGCGCATGTCGCCTGCCTGGCTGATGAGCAAGTTGCGGAAGTTGTCGGTGCGCATGGCTTCCGTCTTTGCTTCGATGGTTTCCATTCTCAGGAAGGTCTTCAGCATGGCTGCCACTTCTTCTCCAAAGATTTTGCCAATCAGGTCACACTGCTCCGGCACCTGCACCGTGGGCAGCAACACCCCGGCGAGCAGGATGTTCCCGCGGAGTCCAATCTCCTCCGCCGCCAGTTGCACTGCCTCCAGCGAAAGCACAAAACGGTTGAAGCCGGATTCGTCGCGCAGTTGTGCAGGGTTCGTGTCAAAGGCACCTTGCACATAATCTGCCAGCAGACGTGCCTTCTCTTTGGACAGCCGCGTCTGACTGTTCCTCCAAAGCGTCAGCATGGAGGAAAAGAAAGAGTGACGTTCCGCTTGTCTCTTCTCTAAGTCATTAGTCTGTATCATAGTCTTTTCGTGTTTTGTGTGTCAGTCTTTTTTGTGTCAGTCTTTGTGTTCCAGCCAGTGGTCAATCAGTCTTCGGGCGAGACTGACCTTGCCGGGAATGGCGGGGAGGTTTTCTCGTCGGAACCATCCGCCTTTGTTCAGTTCGGAGCGTTGCAGGGTGAGTTCTCCGCTCTCATATTCCGCCGTGAAACCCACCATCAGCACGTTCGGGAAGGGCCAGCTCTGTGAGGCGAAATATTTCAGGTTCTTGACCGTCAGTCCGGTCTCTTCTTTGATTTCTCGTTCGACGCAGTCCTCCAGACTCTCTCCCGTTTCAACGAAGCCTGCCACCAGTCCGAGATAGTCTCGTTTGAAGTTTTTGGACTGTACGAGCAGGAGTTCTTCTCCGTGATTCCGGGTGATGGCGACAATCATCGCGGGTTGCACGTTTGCCCAGACCTCGCGGTGGCAGTTCGGACAGCGCTTGGAGATGTCCGTGCTCCATTCCGTGGGAGTGCCGCAGGAACCGCAGAAGCGAGAGGCGCGGTGCCAGTGAAGAAGTTCGTGGGCTTTCGCTGCCAGGCGGAAGTCGGCGGTGGGGAGCACGTAGAAGCTCTCGCGGAGCGAAATCCACTTGGCATCGTTGGCTGTGCCCTCCGTCTGTGCCACCTCTGCCGCCGCGTTCTCCCCTCCGTTCGGCGAGGCGGGGAGAGCCAGCGTTTCTTTCGGCTCTTCGGTCAGCCATTGCGTCCATTCTCCCTCGGGAATGCGGTTTCGGGAGGTGAGCAGCAGCGAGTCTTTGTGGAAGATGAACAGGTGTTTCATCAGAACAGTAAAGTCCTAAGTGTATGTTCTAAAAGCAAGGAAGGCTGCCGGAGCGGGTTTCGCCACGGCAGCCTGAATGAGTTTCTTGACGAAGAGGAGGAATCAGAGACCGAGGCTCTTCTTCACTGCTTCCACCTTCTCAGCAGCTTCTGCCGTGGCAGCGACGTAGCACTTGGGACATTCCATCTGTGCCTTGACCTCGATGTAGAACTTGATTTTCGGTTCAGTTCCGGAGGGTCGTACGCTGACTTTGGTTCCGTCGGCGGTGTACCACTGCAACACGTTGCTTGCTTCGGGGAAGTCCAACGGGCTTTCGTTTCCGGCAGCGTCATACTGCTTCAGTACGCCGTAGTCCTTGGTGCAAACCACCTGAGAGCCTGCGATTTCTTTCGGACGGTCTTTGCGGAAGTTCTCCATCATGGCCTTTATCTCGTCGGCGCCGCTCTTGCCGGGCTTCACGACGTTGATGGTCTTGTTGACGGAGAGACCATATTCCATATATATATCCATCAGCACGTCGTAGAGCGTCTTGCCCTGGTCCTTAGCCCAAGCGCAGATTTCAGCCAGCAGCGAGCAGGCAGAAACGGCGTCTTTGTCGCGCACGAAATCTTCAGCCAGGAAGCCGTAGCTTTCTTCGCCGCCGCCGATGTATTGCAACTTGCCTTCGTCGAGACGAATCTGACGTGCAATCCACTTGAAGCCGGTGTAGCAGTCATACATCTTAATCTCGTTCTTCTCAGCAATGGCTTTGATGAGTTCGGTGGTGACGATGGTCTTGACGATGAACTCGTTTCCTTTCATCTTGCCCTGCGCCTTGCGGTTCATGATGATGTAGTAGAGGAAAATCATGCAGGTCTGGTTGCCATCGACGAGAATCCATTCTCCCTTGTCGTTCTTGCAAGCCATGCCGACGCGGTCCGCATCGGGGTCAGACGCCATGACGATGTCAGCGTCGATTTTCTTGGCGAGGTTGAGCGCCATGGTGAGAGCTTCGCCGTTTTCGGGGTTTGGGCTGACCACGGTGGGGAAGTTTCCGTCCTTCACCATCTGTTCGGGCACGGTGTGAACGCTTTCGAATCCCCAAAGTTTGAGAGACTGCGGGATGAGCATCATGCCGGTGCCGTGGAGCGGAGTATAGACAATCTTCAGGTCTTTCTGGCGTTTGATACACTCCGGGTCGATGCAGAGGCTGTGCACTTTCTCGAGATAGATGTCATCGATTTCTTTGCCGATGGTGACAATCAGTTCCGGTTTGCCTTGGAACTTGATGTCCTCCACGCTGACCTTGTTCACTTCGTCGATGATGCCTTTGTCGTGGGGAGCGAGCACCTGTGCGCCGTCGTCCCAGTAGGCTTTGTAGCCGTTATATTCCTTCGGGTTGTGGCTGGCGGTGAGGATGATGCCGCTTTGGCAGCCGAGGTGACGGATGGCGAAGGACATTTCGGGTGTCGGTCTCATGTCGTCGAAGAGATAGACCTTGATGCCGTTGGCAGAGAAGATGTTGGCAGCAGTCTCGGCGAAGAGGCGGGAGTTGTTGCGGCTGTCGTGACCCACCACCACGCTGATTTCGTCGCGGTCTTTGAAGTTCAGGTTCAGATAGTTCGAGAGGCCTTGGGTGGCAGCGCCGACGGTGTAGATGTTCATGCGGTTGGTGCCGGGTCCCATGATTCCGCGCAGACCTCCGGTTCCGAATTCGAGGGTGCGGTAGAAGGAGTCGATGAGTTCGGTCTTGTCGGGGTTTTCGACCATGGCTTTGACAGCCTTTTGGGTGTCAGCGTCATAGCAACTGTCCGTCATCCATTTGCGGGCAGTTTCTTCGCATTGTGCGATGAGAGCTTGTTGGTTTTCCATGATTTGGGGCGAGTGTGGCTCGCAGTTAAGGGTTGAATATAGGTTTATAATATTATTCGGTATTCAGTCTTTCATGGGCAGCACCTCAATCCAGTAGCCGTCCGGGTCGGAGATGAAATAGAGTCCCATGTCGTGGTTCTCGTAGCAGACGCATCCCATTTCTTTGTGGAAGGCTCTGGCGGCGTCGTAGTCGCTGGGCACTCTGAGGCAGATGTGGAACTCACACTCTCCCAGGTTGTAGGGTTGCGGGTGGTCTTTGAGCCACGTCAGTTCGAGACGGAACGGGCTGAGTTCGTTGCCGAGATAGACAATTTTGAAAGCCCCTTCCGGTCCGTTGATTTCGCCGCAGGGCTTCAGTCCCAGTGCTTTCTCGTAGAAGGCAATGCTTCGCTCGAGGTCTGTCACGTTGATGTTGAAGTGGTCAAATTTTGCTTGTATGTCCATGTTTTGAAAGTGCGTTGTCTCTGTTAATGGTTTAATCACGAAGCAAAGGTAGATATTTATTTGTAATTTCGCGCGCTGAAAAGAAGTTTTGGACACGCGACGTGTTCACTTTTTCATTCTCTCCCCTTCTTTTCTCTTCGCTTATGAACACAGTTGTATTTGATTTAGACGGCACGCTGTTGGACACACTGACCGATTTGTCCAACGCCGTGAACCACGCTTTGCGAACCCACGGACTCCCCGAACGCACCACGGCAGAGGTGCGCAGTTTCTTGGGCAACGGCATTCGTTTTCTCATGGAACACGCTGTGGGCGAACATCTTGGCGATTGCGACTTCGAGGAAGCCTTCGCCACCTTCCGAGCCTATTACGTGGAGCATTGTCTGGACTTCACCGCGCCCTATCCCGGCATCATGTCCCTGCTCGCCGAACTCAAGGCACGCGGTGTTCGCATGGCGATTGTCTCCAACAAACTCCATCCCGCGGTGCAGTCTCTGAACCAACGTTTTTTTGCTGACTACGTCACCTCCGCCGTCGGCGAGAGTGCCACCGTGCGCCGCAAACCCTGTCCCGATGCTGTCATGGCAGCGCTGCAGGAGTTGGGAAGCAGTCCAGCAGAGGCGATTTATGTCGGCGACTCCGAGGTCGATTTGGAAACCTCCCGGCGTGCCGGACTCCCCTGTGCGTTGTGTCTGTGGGGTTTCCGCGACGAAGACTTTTTGCGGAAACTGCCCGGCGCCTCCCTTTTCCTCCGCCGTCCCTCCGATTTGCTTTCCTTGTTCTGACGGGCGTTGGCTTTGTCAGTGCCGCCGTTTCAAGTTGACGGTCAAATCATCGAGATACGACCCAATTTACTTGGTGCTACCATTGAATTGCCAATAGGCGGATGTCACCGATAATGTCACCGATAATGTCACCGTTCCATTGTCTTTACAATTAACCGAAAGACAAAAGCAAATTTGTAAATTGCTTTTGAAAGATTCTTGCATGTCAACCACTGCAATGTCTGAAGTGTTGTCAGTTACTACTAGGACTATAAAACGAGACCTTGCATCTTTACAAGAAAAAGGCGTTCTTATTCGTGAGGGTAACGCTAAATCTGGACATTGGATGATGAGACACATCAATGATAATTAGGTCATACTTTTTAGAGAGTTAAATAGTTAATTAACAACCCCAAAAATGAATTGCTGCATAATTGAGATATGTCAAAGTTCTTTGCCCTTTATCCCTTCAAGCGAACAGGCAATATACATAGAGCCGAAATATGACGAGGATATAAACTCGTACATTATGGACAACTATGCAGAAATCTGTGATGCTTTCCACAAAAGCAAAATAGATTTCTGCTATCTGCCTTTGCGTTGTAAGGAGAAAAGTGCGGAACTTTTAGAATATCATAATCCTTCGGTCAAGAGCGAGGTGAAAACACGTTTCACGACAGCGGAGTTTGTGAATGCCTTGTTCGGCGAGAAGATTCCTGAGCACTTAAAATCGTCAGTAATCATCTACAACAAATACAAAAGTACTCCGGATGTGTGCCGTTTCTTGCTTGTTGAGTTCGTTAAGAAGACGTCCAATGAAGTAGGTGACTCCCACAAGCCTTGGTGGAAAAGAATATTCGGATCTGCGTCATCAGAAAGTAGGAAAGTTTCTGAGTTTGAGCAGATGGCAATGACACTCGTCTGTGCCTTGAATGATTACGGCGGTGATGGTGAGGAAAAGAATAGAGGTACTCGTTATAGTCGTGTAAACTGGTATGACGAGTCATATTGGGAGTTCATGAAGCAACACCATGAGCTTATTGCTGAAATAGACTTACGCATACACCAGTTGCAAGAAAGAGGTGTTGATTCCCTTATATTGAAGAAAATTCTTAGTGATATAGTTGATGAGCACAGACCTTTGAGTCGAATGACAATAACCAAAGACTTGCGTATAGTGTTGGATGACTACGATGGTATGGAAATTCGCATGGAACCTATAAACAAAGCTGTTTTCCTTTTATTTTTGAATCATGAGGATGGAATTTCAATCAAGTCCTTGTCGGATTACAGAAATGAACTGGAGAGCTTTTATACGCGCCTTTCGCACGATGATATTGAGAAACGGAAAAAATCAATAGAAACACTTATTGACCCTACTAATAATTCGATAAATGAGAAGCTTTCAAGAATTAGGCAGGCTTTTATCGCAAGATTTGAGGAAGACCTCGCTGAGAATTATTTCATCACCGGTGCGCGAGGCGAGAAAAAAAGGATAAAATTGCCACGTGACATGGTTACTTGGGAGTAAATGCGTGGTTTCCACAAGGCTTGTGAACGTAAAAAGTTTTGTTGAATGTAAATGCTGATGTAATCTTGCACAAAAATTAAAGACAATGATAACGGTATTAGTTTTAGCAGCATTAATCTACTTAATATTCAAACTTTTTACAAATATCAGCAATGGAGACAAATAACAATCTCACAGAAGGGGACAAGAACAAAGTACCAAAGTATAAAAAGGAATCATGGTTTCAACGCAACATGTGGATGATTGCCGTGATGACATCTATTTTTTTATTACGAATGTGTTCTGATTTGTCAAGACATTACTAAATTGTTTTTGTAGTTGGAAAATGGAGGCGTTATGTCTTCTTCTTGTGTATTCGAAGCCTGAAAAACTTCTAAAGTGATTTAGAGAGCTCGTAATGGTCTCCACAAATTGCGTGGGGCAGTTATTTCCACATCTGTTCACGACGGTTTTCTCAGGACCTTTACTTAAAGAAGTGTGGCATACAGCACCACGCTTCTGCGTTAAATAACAGACTCGTATGGGTGCTATCGGGCGTAAAACGAAACAACGCGTATGTTAATTCTAATTATTATTCTCATTGTTGTTGCAGTATTCTTCATCATCAACCATAATGGTGATAAACACAATGAAGAAATGAGAAAACTTGCTGAGCAAAAAAGAACAGAACAAAGCTCACTTAGCCAACATAATATAAACAATAAAATCATGGATGCAGTTCATGCTATGGGTGATGGTCAAAATGCTCAATACTGGGAAGGTTTTAAGCACAGAAAACCAAACGAAGCAAAAGCAATCGTTGCTGCTTCTAGATTGAACATGGATTCTTTGAGTGATAAGGATGCCTTTGAGGTCGTGAACACGTTCCTGCGCTGGTCTAAGAATGCCGGTAAACCAATTTCTGAAATTAAAGAAGACACTATTGCACAACTCTCTCAGTTTCTCAATGAAGCTTCTTTTGAAACGTTGGAGTCCAAACTTAAAAGCGAGATGCTCAAGGAAGCTAAGACATTCAACATTTCTCCAAACCATACAGCCTGCTACTTTATGTTGTCATACTTAAAGGAAGTGCAACCCCGCCAATCTAAGACAAGTATTCCAACAAGTGATATCCGCTCTTTGGTAGAGCAGTTATTAGACTTGGTCTTTACGCATGAGATGAAAGCAAAGATGAACGAGGATATGGCATATTTATTCGGTAGTTTGGTAGTTGATATGGTTAAGAGTGGCAACGTTGATCCACAACTTCAAATGATGTTGCCATCAATGACCATTCAAAACATCAAGTTGTTGAATAAATTGTATGAGTCGGGTAAGGTGGATAAAAATGAGTTCGATCAAATACTTGAAGAAAGTCTTGAGACGTTTGCACATCAATTCTAAAACATACTATTATGTGGTGGATAATAATTGCAGTTATTGCTGTCGTGGCATTTAAGTTTATTATGGAGTCTAAGGCTCAATCAGATGCTGTTGCCAAACAAGGTGGTATGAAGAAGAAATATTCGATATTGGTTGAATATTTTCTCTCAGGACATGAGAGTAGTCGAATTATTCAGGAAAATAGTACATTCATTCGTGTCGGTGCGACTAATCCTGCTGCGAGTACATTTTTTGACATCTCCCAAACCTTTGGAACAGTTACAATACAATGGATTTCTAGAAGCATACCTCTTGGAAACCATAAGTTAGAATGGCAGTTCAATGAATTTGCAGACCAACACGAAATGATACGTCAAATAGAGCATGACGTAGATACTTATATGGGTAATGTACTCTCTAAATTTCAGTAATATGGGACTATTCTCTAAAATATTTAGTGGGGCGAAAGAACTCACAAAAATCTCCAATGGCGTTGCTAATGTCACCAAAATGCTTGATGAATACGAAAGCGACCCCGACTTAACATATCTGTATGTGTCGGCATGGATTACACGTGTTGCAATTATTGATGTAGTGGAAGCGAACAAATTCCCCTCATACAACGTTCTTTATGCCCCAATTCATGGTAAACAGATAAAAATGACCATCATGGAGGCATACGGATTAACTATGACAAGAGTCCTATCCAAAGCACTTGAGCGTTCCTCACGCATTCATGGTTATGTGCAAGACATCTTAGATAAAGAGGATGCTTTCTACGAGATAGACAGGCAATTGTCTGAAGATCAAAAAAGAATATTCAGATAGCATAAAACAGGCCTACAGCAATGTATAATCCGCAAAACGAGAGGGGATGGTTTTTTGAAAACGAGAGGGGATGGTTTTGAGAGGGGGGCTTTCCCCTCTTTTTTTGTGTCTGGAATCTTCTGTTTTATGTTCCGTCTTTCGTTCTGTTCTGCCTTTTTTGATGACAACGGAGATAACTTTTGACAACGAGGACAACTTTTGGGGTCTTTGTGCAGTGAGACACTGCACCTCCTATATGTTTCTGCCACTTTTTGCAACCCTTTTGCAACCCTTTTGCAACCCTTTTGCAACCCTTTTGCAACCC
>JBJEAG010000051.1:0-3901 GCA_051868855.1 Alloprevotella sp.
AACAGGCATTTGTTCCACCTTGCCAGACTCTTCCAAGTCGTTGGCAAAACGGAGAAGCAGGACTTCACCTTGCTCTTTGAAGAGGATGGAGCGTCCGCGGAAGAAGACGTAGGCTTTCACTTTGTCGCCCTCTGCAAGGAACTCCTTGGCGTGTTTCAGTTTGAAATTGTAGTCGTGCTCATCGGTTTGCGGTCCGAAACGAATTTCCTTGACTTCAATTTTCACCTGCTTCGCCTTCAACTCCTTTTGTCTCTTTTTCTGCTGATAGAGGAACTTGGAGTAGTTGGTGAGTCGGCACACGGGAGGAACTGCGTTGGGAGAAATTTCCACCAAGTCCACGCCTTTTTGCTGTGCGAGTTGAAGAGCCTCACGGGTGGGCAAAACTTCTGATTCAATGTCGTCTCCGACGATACGCACCTCGCGGCATCTGATTTGTTCGTTGATGCGATGCTGAGGTTTGTTGCTGTTTCTGTCAGGGCGATTTCTCTGAGGTGCTGGCATGTATTAACTTATTAGCGGCTGCAAAATTAGTAATTTCTTGTCATTTCGGCAATTTCATCAGCAATTTTCTTTGCAAAGTCTGCCACGCTGAGCACTCCTTGGTCTCCCTCGCCTTGTTTTCTGACGGAAACGGTGGCACTGTTGGCTTCGTTTTCGCCGACTATCAAGAGGTAAGGAATATGTTTCATCTCGTTGTCGCGAATCTTTCTGCCGACTTTTTCGGAGCGGTCATCGACGAAAGCACGAACGTTGGCGTCCTCAAGTTGTTTCTTCACGTTGAAGGCATAGTCGTTGAACTTGTCGGAAACGGGAAGAATGGCAACTTGGTCGGGAGTGAGCCAAAGGGGGAAGTGTCCGGCGGTGTGTTCGATGAGCACGGCGACGAAGCGTTCCATGGAGCCGAAGGGAGCGCGGTGAATCATGACGGGACGATGCTTCTGGTTGTCAGAGCCGGTGTATTCCAACTGGAAGCGTTCGGGAAGATTGTAGTCCACCTGAATGGTTCCGAGTTGCCAACGGCGACCCAGCGCATCTTTCACCATGAAGTCAAGTTTCGGACCGTAGAAGGCGGCTTCACCATATTCAATATGAGCGGGCAAACCCTTCTCTTCGCAGGCTTCGATGATGGCTCTTTCTGCTTTCTCCCAGTTTTCTTCCGAACCGATATATTTTTCACGGTTCACCTTGTCGCGAAGCGAGATTTGCGCTTCGAACTTGTCGAACTTGAGGGCGCGGAAGATAATCATGATGATGTCCATGACGCGGAGGAACTCTCCCTTCACTTGGTCGGGAGCACAGAAGATGTGGGCATCGTCCTGCGTGAAGCCTCTGACGCGGGTAAGACCGTGGAGTTCGCCACTCTGTTCGTAGCGATAGACCGTTCCGAACTCAGCAATGCGAAGCGGAAGGTCTTTGTAGGAGCGCGGTTTCCAAGCAAAGATGGCGCAGTGGTGAGGACAGTTCATGGGTTTCAGCATGTACTCTTCGCCTTCTTCGGGAGTGTGAATCGGCTGGAAAGAGTCCTTGCCATATTTTGCATAGTGTCCGGAGGTGACGTAGAGGTTCTTGGAACCGATGTGCGGCGTCATCACCTGCTGATAGCCATAGCGTTTCTGGATGTTTTTCAAGAAATCTTCCAGACGGAGACGCAGGGCAGTTCCTTTGGGGAGCCACATCGGCAGACCCTTACCGACCAAATCGGAGAACATGAAGAGTTCCATTTCTTTTCCGATTTTGCGATGGTCGCGGCGCTTGGCTTCTTCCAGGAGTTGGAGATATTCGTCAAGGAGTTTCTTCTTGGGAAACGAAACGCCATAGACACGAGTCATTTGCGGGCGTTTCTCGTCGCCGCGCCAATAGGCAGAACTGATGGACATCACTTTCACAGCTTTGATGGGTGAAGTGTTCATCAAGTGCGGTCCGCGACAGAGGTCGGTGTAGGCACCCTGCGTGTAGGTAGTGATGTGTCCGTCTTCGAGTTCGGCGATGAGTTCGTTCTTATAGGTTTGTCCGTGTTCGCCGAAGAAGTTCAGTGCGTCTTGTTTGGAAATGTCCTGACGCACGAGGCTTTCTCCGCGAGCCACGAGTTCCTGCATTTTCTTTTCGATTTTGGGGAAGTCGTTTTCGCTGAGACTGACTCCTTCAGGAGGCATGACGTCATAGTAGAAACCATTCTCGATGGCAGGTCCGATTCCGAACTGTGTGCCGGGCCAAAGTTCCTGCAGTGCTTCCGCCATGAGGTGAGCGGAGGTGTGCCAGAAGGCATGTTTGCCCTCTTCGTCTTCCCATTTGAAAAGTTTCAATTCAGCGTCCTCATTGATGGGACGGTTGAGCTCAACCGTCTCGCCATTGACGCTGCAAGCCAGCACCTCTTTCGCCAAACGGTTGGAGATGCTTTCAGCGATTTGAAGTCCCGTCACTCCGTTCTCATATCCACGAACGGAACCATCGGGAAAGGTAATCTTAATCATATAATTAATGTGTCTTAGTTGTTCGTTGGATGAAATTTCGGGCAAAAGTAGGCAAAACTCACGGAAAGAAGAAAAAAACACGGTGCGATTTTCTTTCTTTTCTCTGCTTGAAGCGAGGGAGTTGTCGTTGCTTCCACAATATTCCCGTCATTCAAAGTGTTTCACTCCACTTCGAGCACGAGTCCTTTCAGATATTCTCCTTCGGGATGATAGATGTTCACGGGGTGATCTGCAGGCTGATGGAGTTGGTGGAGAATGCGCACGTGACGCCCACTCATTGCCGCTGCAGTGAAGACGGCGAGACGGAATTGATTCTTATCAACCGCCTGCGAGCAGCTGAAAGTGAAGAGTATGCCACCTTTTTTAATTTTCTTGAAGGCAATGGCATTCAGACGGGTGTAACCCTTGATGGCATTTCTCACCGCATCTTTGTGTTTGGCGAACGCCGGCGGGTCGAGGATGACGAGGTCGTAGGGGTGCTCTGACCGTTCGAGAAATTTGAAGGCATCTTCGGTGAAGCCTCGGTGACGCGTGTCATTGGGGAAGTTGAGGTTCACGTTTCGCTCCGTGAGTTCGATGGCTTTGGCTGATGCATCCACACTGTCCACGTGTGCTGCTCCGCCTCGGAGGGCATAGACGCTGAAGCCGCCGGTATAGCAGAACATGTTGAGGACATGACGTCCTTTGGCGTAGTGCTCCAAGAGTTTACGGTTTTCGCGCTGATCGACGAAGAAACCCGTCTTTTGTCCTTTCAGCCAGTCAATTTGGAATTGGAGTCCCTGTTCGGTTGCCACTTCTTCGTGGTCTTCGCCAATGAGAAAGCCGTTCTCCTGCCCAACCTCTGCCTTGAAGGGAAGAGTCGTTTCGGATTTGTAATATACGTTTCGGATTCTTCCCTCGCTTACTTTGACGAGTGCTTCGGCAATTTTCTGTCTCTCAACGTGCATGCCGATGGAGTGTGCTTGGAGCACGGCGGTGTGGCGATAGACGTCCACCACGAGCCCCGGCAGTCTGTCGCCTTCTCCGTGAACGAGGCGGAAGATGTCGTTGCCTTCTTCCATCAGTCCGAGGGCGCGGCGCAGTTGAAACGCTTCGCTCAAACGTTTTTCCCAAAAGGCGGAATCAATCTTCTCTTCCTCGAAAGTCAGCATTCTGACGGCAATGGAACCGATTTGGCAGTGACCGTAGCCGAGCAGTTCGCCTTTGGAAGACACGACACGGACCACATCGCCCTCTTCGGGCGTTCCGTCGGCGCGTGCCACCGCCCCGGAGAACACCCAGGGGTGAAAACGTTTCAAACTTTCTTCCTTGTGGGGCTTGAGTTGGAATGTAAACATGAAAATGGGATTTTTAGGGAGGTCTAAACAGTCAAAAGAGGCGAAGAGTTTGAGAGTCCCTATATATATAATAATGTATATACCTATATATAA
>JBJEAG010000052.1:0-3890 GCA_051868855.1 Alloprevotella sp.
GATTCGTGTTCTAAAAAATTCTGCGTATTCTGCGTGAGATCTTACCCTTATTTTTTCTCCCCCGATGCCGCCCATTATCAAAATTTGGCGTAACTTCGCGGCGCAAACGGATTAGGGAAACGGGTGAAAATCCCGTGCAGTCCCGCTGCTGTAAGTTCCATCATCACCGGTTCAACGTGGCCACTGACGCCTCTCGCAACGACAGGCTTTGGGAAGGCGAACCGAGTGGGAACGAGCCAGAAAACCTGCCGTGCGCATCGGCGAAGACGTGAGACAATTCTCTCTTTGCCACGAGCGATGCTCCGCTGTCATGCCCCGAGGAGGGCGCGACAGTCATTCCAATACACATATATATATATTATCTTCCGAATGAAAGCACGTCTGCTGTGGTTTTCAGGCGGATGGTTTTTCGGTTGTGCACTCTGTGCCCACACCCTTTCCGCTCCGTCTCCGGTGCCCGTCGATTCGTTGGGCACTGCTGTCGTCGTGACTCACCGACGCGCGGAGAACGTGAAGGCTGCCGCACCGTTCCAGAAAATCATGGCGGAGGATTTGTTGCGCCAAGGCATCACCGACACAGGAGATGCGCTGCGACGACTCGCCGGCGTGAACCTCAGAGACTATGGCGGCGCGGGCGGACTGAAAACCGTCAGTGTGAGAGGAATGGGGAGTACGCACACCACGGTTTGTCTGGACGGTGTGCCCGTGAACGACGCACGGCAAGGACAGATAGACCTGAATCGCTATCGCCTTGAGACACTGGATGGCATCGCGCTCTCCGTTCTGGACGCCGACCGCCTGCTCTGTCCCGTGAGGGCACTCTCTTCCGCTTCCATTTTGGACTTGACGACGGCACAGCCCGACACGACGGGGCGACCGTTGCGCCTCGGGGCACGTCTTTCACAAGGTTCTTTCGGACAATGGAGTCCGTCGGCACACCTCTCCGCACGACTCTCCCGCCGACAATGGCTGCAGGTGGGTGTGTTCGGTTCACTGGCAGAGAATGACTATCCTTTCATCGTGGAGAACGGGGCGGCATCGTCCAAACAACGGCGCACGAACAGCCGGATGAGGAACTTCACCGCGGACCTCTCCCACTCGCTCTTCCTCGCCGGAAACGGCAGACTGGAGACGAAACTGTTCTTCAACCACGACCGACAACGACTGCCGGGACAGGTGAAGCTCTATGTCTATGACAACGATGAGCGACTGACGCAGCAGAACCTCTTCCTGCAAAGCCGCTGGTCACAACGCTTCGGGAAATGGGAGGTGTTTGCCGCCGCGAAGTTTGACCACTCCCGCAGTAAATATGCGGACGTGGATGCGCAATATCCGGGCGGCGTCGCGACGGAGCACTATCGTCGCCGGGAATGGTATGGCGCTGCAGGCGTGTCGTATGACTTGTTGCCGTGGCTGCGGGCTGCCTACAGTACGGACCTCGCCTTTGCCTCCATGCAGAGCAACCAGCAGACGGACAACCACGTTTCCCGAACGGAATGGGCACAGGCGCTGTCGGCAGAGGTGAAGAAGGGACCTTTCTCGCTCACGCTGCGCGGCATCTGGAAACGCTATCGCAACGAGGCGAATCAACGGGAGGCGGCACTGAACGGCTCTCACGCGGACCCTTCGCTGACGCTGTCGTGGACGGTGGTGGAGCGCCCGTTGCGGTTGATGCTGCGGGCGGGGGCGAAACGCTCGTTCCGTCTGCCGACGTTCACAGAGTCTTACTATCACCACAGTGGCTCGCAATCGCTGCTGCCGGAGCGGGCGGACCAACTGAACCTCGGACTGACGTTAGAGGCGCACCCGGCACGGTGGTGGCAGGAACTGCGGCTGACGGCGGATGCCTACACGAACCGGGTGAAGAACCGCATCATGAGTGTGCCGCTGAACCTGTATCTCTGGCGTACGGTGAACCAGGGGCGGGCGGACATCAAGGGTGCGGACTTTTCGCTGTCTTCGACATGGAATCCTGCGAACAAGCACCGCGTGATTCTTGCGTTGAACTATTCTTACACTTATTCGGCGGACAAGACGGACCGCTCGTTGGACAGCTACGGGAAACAGGCGGCTTATACGCCCCGTCACGGCGGCGCGGCATCGCTGGCGTGGGAGAACCCGGTGGTGAACGCCGTGGTGCACAACTCGTTTGCCTCGGACCGATGGAGTACGTCGGAGCACTTGCAACAGACGAAACTGCCTGCTTACTGCGAATGGTGCTTCGGACTCTACCGCAGCTTCCGCATAGGGTCTGCGGAATGGAACGTGCGCGCCGACCTCCTGAACGCCTTTAACCACCGCTACGAAATCATCCGACGCTACCCCATGCCCGGCCGCGCCTACCAACTCACGCTGACGGTGAGGTGGTGAAAGAGTCGCTGCGCTCCGGTCAAAAAGTCAAAGAGACAAAGAGTCAAAAAGTCGGTGCGGAATCCGTTTCATCCGTCAAATCCGTGGTCTCAAAGATTCGGCGCGGTATTTGATTAACGACAACTGAGACAACAAGAGACAACTTTTCTTTTTGACCCTTTTGACCGGAGCGTAGCGACCTCCTCTGCGACTCTTTGTCTCTTTGACTCTTCGACTCTTTGACTGGAGCAACCTGAAACTTGAAACTTGAAACCTGAATCTTGAAACTTGAAACCATCTAATTCTATATCTCATGAAACTGAATCAACTTTTTTTGTTTGGCGGTCTGCTGACACTTGGCTTCACCGCCTGTTCTGATGACAATGCAGTGCTTCCTCCCGGTGAGGACAACCCCTACATTCCGCCCACTTCGGAGGATGTGACGCTGCCCGAAGGACAAACGTGCTTCGTGGTGTCGCAAGGAAATCAGGGCTATGGCATCTCGGGTGAAATTGACGGTCTGAACACCGTGAAACACACTTCCGCCTCGGATCTCTTCTTCAAAAAGAACAATGTGGGACTGGGTGACACACCGCAGGCTCCCGTGCGCTACGGCAGTCGCATCTATGTACCCGTCTTTGAGTCCAACTGCGTTTGGGTGCTCGACGCTGCCACCTTGCGAGCGGAGAAACAAATTGCCACGAATGCACCGGAGGCGGTCTGCGGCGGCGACGGCTATGTGGTGGTGGCGAATAACGATGGTTTCGTGACCCGCATCGACACCCTCGACCTCTCCGTCTCCGAACCTCTCGCGGTGGGTCCTAATCCCGCAGGCGTGGCGGTGACTGATGGCAAAGCATACGTCTCCATCAGCGACGGCTACAACTGGGCGAACAACTATGCCAACGGCAAGCAGGTCGTGGCAGTCGATGTGAAGAATTGGACGAAGGCTGCGACCTATTCCGTGCCCTTGAATCCCGGTGCCGTCGAAGTCGATGAGGCAGGCAAGGTGTATGTGCTTTGCCGCGGCAACTATGGCGATGTGCCGATGTATATTGTACGTCTCACAGACGATCTCTCTTCCGAAACGCTCGCCACGGGTGCTTCGCTGCTGATGAAGATGAACAAGTCGGTGCTTTGGTTCTTGGACACGGTGACGGATTGGACGACCTATCTCTCCGAGACGAAACTCTATACGCTCGAATGCCTCACGGGACAGGTTTCAGAGCGTGCACTGATTCCTGCCGATGAGAACGCCGAGGACGCCGCATGGTTCCCCGTCTCTCCCACCTTCTTGGAGGTGAATCCCCGCAACGGTGCGCTGTTCATCGGTTCCCTGCAGTCGGGTTATGGCTACGCAAACCCCGGCTACGTCTATGAATACGACAGCGAGGGAAAGTTCCAATTCCGCTACAACGTGGGCGTCATGCCTTTCGGTATGGTGTTCAAGTGAGAAGGCAGGCGGTGTGACTCTGCAGGCTGTTGCAGTTTTTTCTCACGCAGAATCCGCAGAATTAGAAGGAATTATTGGAATACGGATT
>JBJEAG010000053.1:0-3887 GCA_051868855.1 Alloprevotella sp.
AGAACTTTTACCGAACAACAATTTTTTAGTTCACACAGGGTTTTGCAGGTGACCCACAATTTCTGATAATTCGTGTTCAATAAAATTCCTTCCAATTCCGTCCCATTCTGCGTGAGACAAAATACTTAAAATCCTACACAATGTATAGTTTGTGTATAGTTAGTGTATAGTTTAAATGTTCAATCCTACATTTTGCATTGTATTGTAAATCAGTTCGATGTATAGATAAATGTAGGGTTTTGTGTATAGTTTGTATAGTTTTTTCGCACCCTTTTGTTTACGTATAGTGTTGTAAAAGCGAACGCGCCCCAAACCCTACACTCCCCCACCCTTCAAGCCCCTCCTTCCCATTCTGCGAATTCTGCGCGAAAAAACAAATTCTGAACAAAAGCCACATTTTTCGGGAGGATAAGGACACTTCCTCTTGTCCCAATCTTAAAATATTCCTAATTTTGTCACGTTTTATGCACCTCGCTTACAAAAAGCGCAAAAACAACCGCATCCCCCCTGACCCATAGAACTGCTAATATGCCGTCACAACAAATATACACTGAAGACCTGAAAATCGCACAAGCCATCATTCAACGCGATGCGCAGCAAACGCGAGATTTCATGCACAGAAAGTGCTACCCGCTCTTCAAATCCATCTTTGACAACTACCACACCGACTGCGAGTCGGTGACGGAGTTCATCAACGACATCTATGTGCTCATCCTGACACCGAGCCAAGAGACGGGGCGCTGCCAGTTGCAGAACTTTCGCGGAGAGAGCACACTTGCCACTTGGATGAAGACAGCCTGCCTCTTCCACTGCTACCACAAATTCAAGAAACGCATCCACGTGGTGGAGATTTTTCCCGCCTCGGATGAAGATGATGAGGATGCTGCTGATAGATTCATGGATCAAGTGAACTCTACCACCATTGATTCAAGTTCCATCGAACGCCTCGATTTGGAAGTCATTCTCTCCTTGATGCCCAACGAGCGTTATCGGGAACTCATCAGACTGCGTTATGTGGAGGAGAAAAGCAACGAAGAAACCGCTGAAGCCCTCGGCATGACCATGGCAAACTACTATAACAAACACAAACTTGCCAAAGAACAATTTGCAAGAACTTTAAAATCGGAGGATTTCCATGCAAAACAACAGCAAAGCGAATCCCATCAGCATTGAACAATTTGCCGCTTTCCTCGACGGCAACCTTCCCGAAACGGAGATGCAGGCTGTCGCCTCAGCCATTGACGGCAACTCGGACCTCACTGCCATCCTCGGCGAAGTCATGAGCGTGGACGAAACCATCGCCCCTTTGGACGGAACCACGGATTTTTTTGCTGAGGAGACACTGTCCGACGAAGATGACTTCATTCTGCCCGACATCCCGGCTGCCGCCGCCGACACCGTGGAAGTGGTGTCCGTCGAGCCCGAAGCAACGGTCGTGAAAGAAGCCGAACATCCCGACGAAGTGCAGTGGGCGGCGGCAGAAGCCCCCGAAGCGACGCCCGAAGAATTCACGCCGCAGCCGGAGACCTTCTCCGAGGGAATGGACATTCCCACAGCCCCGGAAACAGAAGACTTCCCGGACTTTGGCGGAGAGTTCTGAAAGCACTCCTGAACAGGCGATTCACGGCGACAAGAATCTTGCGCCGCATCCGCAGAATCAGAGCACACTCCCAAAGAAAAACTTTTTAAAGAACAGTCCACCTGTTGAAAGAACAGTCCACTAAAAAAAGAAGAGACCACACAATGAATATTGGTGAAGAAATCATCGTGGGCAGAATGGGACAGCAAGCCATGCCCATTGCCGACCTCACTGTCGATCCCGAGCACGCCCTTCTGCGCAAGACGGCAGAAGGGACTTATCAGATTGAAGACAAAGGCTCCACAAAAGGAATCTTCGTGTGCGGGATGCGCGTCAAACGCAAAACCATCAACGCCCAAACACCCCTTTTCCTGGGAAGTTTCAAAACCTCCGTGCAACAACTTCTGAAAGACCCCACCGATGTCGATTTGAATGCCATCTGGGAAGCCTACGACAAAGAAAAAAGACAATGGGACAGAAAAAACATGCTGGTGAACTATCTCAGAGTCATTCCCTCCATCCTTGCCATGATTATCGGAATGTTCTTGGGGCAGAACTATGACAATCAGACCCGAGTGCTCCTCACGTTGGGACTGACCGTCTCGATTCTCATCATCTCCATGATTCTCAGTGACAAAATCATGAACAAGCGAAACGTGAGGATGGCGGAGTTGAATGCAGACATGCAGCAAAACTACAAATGTCCGCATTGCCACCAGCCCCTTCCCCTCACTCCTTACAAAGTGTTGAAAGCAAAAAGATTTTGTCCCAAGTGTAATCTCCCTTTGCCATGAAACGCATCCTTCTCTCCATCCTTTTTGTGCTTCTCTCCACCGTCCCGAGTCTCGCCCGCACCATCTATGTGGTTTCCGTCGGCATCTGTGACTATCAACACATCCGCGACTTGAGAAAAGCGGAGAACGATGCCAAGGCTGTGGCGGAACTCTATCTCACCCACACCACCCACGTGACCACGCTCCTCGGTGCCGACGCTACCCACGACCGCATCCTTTCCACCCTCCGCACCGTCTTTTCCAAAGCCTCCGAGGACGACACCATCGTCTTCTTCTTCAGCGGTCACGGAAGCAAGGGCGGACTTTGTGCCCACGACACCAAGAGTGCCAAGACCATCCTGACCTACGGCGAGGTGCAGCGCGTCATCCGTGCCTGCAAAGCCGAGAACAAACAGCTCTTCATTGATGCCTGCTTCTCCGGCGGGTTGAGAGACCACAAAAAGTCTTCTCAAGCCACCACAGCCCGTTCGCCCATGTCCGACACGGAAGGCATCATGCTCTTCCTCAGTTCCCGCACCGGCGAAACCTCTCAGGAGAACAGCTGGGCTGACAACGGTTTCTTCACGCAATATCTGGTCAAAGGCATCAAAGGTGCTGCCGACAGCGATGGCGACCGCATCATCACCGCCAAAGAACTCTTCACCTTCGTCTCTGCCAAAGTGTCGGAGAGAACAAAGAAAAAACAGAACCCCGTCATGTGGGGCAAGTTCAACGACGACATGCACATCATGAATTGGAATCCGAAAAGGTAGCCCCCAAGGACGACAAGCAATGAGACCATTCTTCACTCCGTAATCTACAGAACACCCCTTACAAGCAACCAACCTCCACAACGATGAAAACCAAACTTCTCCTTTTCTTCTTCTGCCTCTCCGTGCTCGGCAGCATGGGGCAAGGAACGATTTCTCGCCATCCAAAACCACAGCAAGAAAAGCCGAAACAGAAGCCGAAGAAAGAAACTCCAAAGCCCACGCCAAAACCGAAACCAAAGCCCGAAGCAGCAGGCTATGACGTCACCTTCACCTGCAACGTTTCCACAGCCAATTTGAGCATTGACGGAACAAGTTACGGCGCTGTCGCCGGTACCCGCTTCTTGAAAACCGGTTCACACACCATTCGCCTGACCGCTGAAGGTTATGAGAACTATTCCCGCACCATCACCGTCAACCGACAGAACCGCTCCTTCCATTTCGCCATGACGGAGAAAGCCAATCAAAACCTCACCGTCAGAGTCGGTGATGTAAGCTTCGTCATGGTGAAAGTCTCCGGCGGCACCTTCACCATGGGCGCCACCTCGGAGATGGAGAATCCGTACGATGACGAGAAACCGACCCACCAAGTGACGCTGAGCAGTTACTACATTGGCGAGACGGAGGTGACGCAGGCACTGTGGAAGGCGGTGATGGGAAGCAATCCGTCCTACTTCAAAGGCGACAATCTGCCCGTGGAGAAAGTGTCATGGAACGACTGCCAGACCTTCATCAGCAAATTGAACTCCCTCACGGGAAAACGCT
>JBJEAG010000054.1:0-3883 GCA_051868855.1 Alloprevotella sp.
ACAAAAACCGAGTGCCCGTGGTGCAGGGGCTCTGGCATGCCGACTACATCAGCGCACTCATCTTTTCCGTTGATACCGCGAATCTGAACATCACCGGCGTCAAACCTTGTCTTTTCCCCGTGACGCCGCGCCGCATCACCTCACCCGGCGCCCGCCGTCTGCAACAAGTCACGGATTCCCTGCTGCTCCACACGACCATCGGCGGGCTTCCGCTCTCGGAACATCTCACGACCTTGCCCGCCGCCCTCCTCCACAACCGTAATCAGGACGACCAACAAACGGAACTCGGCACGCTCGTCACTCGAGCCTACGAAGATGCTTTCCGCCGCGATGCTCATTGCGGCATCCACGACGTGGTCATCGGCTGCAGCCACTTCGGCAGCATCCGTGCCTCCCTTCCGAAGGGCAAGGTGACCGTTCTTGACGCCGGCGAAGCCCTGCCGTTCTCCAACAAACTACGAGCCTATTCCCTCACGGGACGCCAACTCCGCGACTTGGTGGCATACGGACTTCGCTGCCCCCTCGGTCGCATCCAACTCTCCTGTCTCGAAGTCAAGACAGATGCTGCGGGTCGCGTCAAACAACTCGTCGCCTCGCTGCCCTCCGGCAAGAAAGTGAAACTGAAAGACAAGCAAAGTTATGTTCTCGTGGCAGATGAATACATGACCACCGGCGGCGACGGCTACAGTCCCTCCTTCTTCCCCGAAGCACAGGAAGTCACCACCGACGGCATGCCCACCACCACAGACTCCTTCATCCGTTTCCTGAAAGAGAACGGGAAAGGAAAGTAAGTTCTCATTTTATGGACAAACCTTCAACTTCGCATTCTTAATGATAGTCGTTTTTGAACAGGAGTATCTGAAAGTCCTCTACGAAAAAGGTAAAGACGATAAGAAGCATCGTTTCCAACCTCATATAATTAATCGGTACATTCGATGCGTGGATATTCTTAAACGAGTTAATAAAGTCGAAGAACTTTTCTTGCTCCCATCGCTTCATTTTGAAACATTAAAAGGCGACAAATTGGGAGTTCCTTCCATACGAGTAAATGATCAATATCGCATTGAATTTACAATTACAGAGCAAAGTGAACCGGTCATTACTATATGTCATCTGTTAGAACTATCGAATCACTACAAATAAAGAAGAATATGATAGAAATTCAAGGCATCTCGCCAGACATGATAGCCAACAATCTTGGTCCGTTCAAACCAACACATCCCGGCGAAGTGATAAAAGATGAAATTGAGTATCGTCACATTACACAAAAGGAACTTGCCGAGAAAATGGAAGTTTCTTACAACATCCTCAATGAAGTTGTGAATGGTAAGCGCGCCATGAGTAGCAAATTCGCTCTGCTTTGTGAAGCGGTTTTGGGAATTCCAGCTCACATTCTGACCGGACTACAAGCAGACTATGACCTTCAAGTTGCTAAACGAGACCAATCTTTTTTGAAAAAGCTCAAGGGCATCAAGAAAATTGCAGCCGTCTTATAATCCCCCCTAATCTCCTATGCCACTTTCCTCCTCTGTCCCCACCACCTTGCGAAACGATTTGAACACTGCCATTCTCTTCTGCCCTGAACAAGCGAAAGAAGAGAGCGGACTTACGGGCGGAAGAACCTTTCTGCCGGAATGGTTTCCGCAGAGCGGCATTCAAATCTCCTGGCCGCACGAAGACACAGACTGGGCTCCCATGCTGCAAGAAGTGTCGGAATGCTATCTTCGCCTCGCCTTCGCCATTGCTTCCCGGGAACCGCTTCTCATCACGACGCCGCGTTCCGAAGAACTCCAACAACTGCTTGTGGAGAAGATGCCGAAGAACGTGAGAGACAACATCCGCATCGTAGCCTGCCCCACCAACGACACGTGGGTCAGAGACTACGGATTCCTGACCGTGCTCCGCGAGACGCAGATGGAATTGCTGGACTTCCGCTTCCGAGGCTGGGGCGGAAAATTCGAGGCAGAGAAGGATAACGCCGTGAATCGTCACATCCTTTCGGAGATGAAGGGAACCTACGTGGACTGTCTCGACTATGAGTTGGAAGGCGGCAGCATCGAAACCGACGGTCGCGGCACTCTGCTCACCACCTCCCGCTGTCTCTGTAACGCGAATCGCAACGGCGGGCTGACGAAAGCGCAGTGCGAAGCCGTGCTCTCCGAACGTCTCGGCGTGAACCGCTTCCTTTGGCTGGACCACGGCTATTTGGTGGGCGACGACACGGACTCCCACATCGACACTTTGGCGCGTTTGGCTCCCGACGACACCATTATATATATAGGTACTCCCGATGCTGCCGATGAACATTTTGAGGAGTTAAACGCCATGCGGGAGGAACTCCGCGCCTTCCGCACTGTCGAGGGAAAACCCTACCGTCTCTTGGAACTTCCCTTCCCTGACCCGATTTTCGACCCCGACGGCGAACGGCTTCCTGCGACCTACGCCAACTATCTTATCCTTAACCGCGCCGTGCTATATCCCACCTACGCACAGCCGGAACACGACCAACAAGCGGCCGCCGTGCTCGCTCAGGCTTTCCCGAAACACGACATTCTCGGCGTGGACTGCCGCGCTCTGATTCGTCAGCACGGTTCGCTCCACTGCGCCACGATGCAACTTCCGCGCACCATTCTCACCTTTTGATTTCCCAGCTCCATGAAAGAAGAAAGACTTTTGAAAATAGGCATCGTGCAACAACGCTGCACCGCCGACGTTGAACAGAACAAACTGAACCTCGCCCGCCGCATTCGCCAAGCCGCCGAGCAGGGCGCCAAGTTGGTGGTGCTGCAAGAACTCCACAACTCGCTCTACTTCTGCCAGACCGAGAACACCGACCTCTTCGACCTGGCAGAACCCATTCCCGGTCCTTCCACCGAGTTCTTCGGAAAACTGGCTGCCGAACTGGGCATCGTTCTCGTCACTTCCCTCTTTGAACGTCGCGCACCGGGACTCTACCACAACACAGCCGTAGTCTTGGAAACCGACGGCAGCATTGCAGGAAAATATCGAAAGATGCACATTCCCGACGACCCCGCCTACTACGAGAAGTTCTATTTCACGCCGGGCGACCTCGGTTTTCATCCCATTGACACTTCCGTCGGGCGTCTCGGCGTGCAGGTCTGCTGGGACCAATGGTATCCGGAAGGCGCCCGCCTCATGGCACTCGCGGGAGCGGAACTGCTCATCTATCCCACCGCCATTGGCTACGAGTCCGGCGACACTGCCGAAGAGCAGGCGCGTCAGCGCGAGGCTTGGACCACGGTGCAGCGCGGACACGCCGTGGCAAACGGTCTCCCTGTGATTGCCGTCAATCGCACCGGTCACGAAGCCGACCCGAGCGGACAGACCCGCGGCATTGAGTTTTGGGGCAGCAGCTTCGTTGTCGGTCCGCAAGGCGAGTTTCTCTTCCGCGCTGAGGAACACGAGGAGCAAGTGGCAGTGGTGGAAGTGAACATGAGCCGCAGCGAGCACGTGCGTCGCTGGTGGCCCTTCCTCCGTGACCGTCGCATTGAACACTTCGGCGACCTGACCCGCCGTTTCCGCGACTGACGTCTCTCGAACAAGACCACAAAGTTCTTTTCGTCGCAATCTTCACGTGCCATTGGCAGCCTGTCTGCCATTGACCGTCACCGAGAAGCGGTTTTTGCGAGGCAGCAGCCTCAGAATCAGGAAACAGTTGTATTTTTGCAAAAAGAAAATAGTTCTCTTATGGAAGGCATGGAACTCAAACGACTGCCCGTGGGCATTCAGACTTTTGAAAAATTGATTGAGCAGAATTGTCTGTATGTGGATAAGACGCAGTATATCCACAAGATGATTCAGCTCAGCAACTACATCTTCCTGAGCCGTCCCCGTCGGTTCGGTAAGTCGTTGCTCGTGTCCA
>JBJEAG010000055.1:0-3883 GCA_051868855.1 Alloprevotella sp.
AGCCGCTACCTCCAGCTCACCGAAGGCTACATCACCAAGATGTTCCTCGACAAGGACGACCAAGTTTGTGGCTATGAGTTCGTTCACATGGGCAAGTTCATGGACGCCATCAAGAAAGGCATGCCCGCCGACGAAGCTCTCAAGAGCGTGACCGGAACCTACGGTCGCACAAAAGAAGAAGATGGCGCAGTCAAATCAATCGATCCCCGCAAGGACTAAAAACAAGGAGGAATTATTATGCTTAGAGAAGTTAAGTTCGAATCTCAGGACCGTCGCATCAAGCAGATTCTTGCTTGTCTGAACAGTCACGGTATCGCTTCCATCGAAGAAGCCAACGAAATTTGTGAAAAAGCAGGTCTCGACCCTTACAAGACTTGTGAAGAAACTCAGATGATTTGCTTCGAAAATGCTAAATGGGCTTACGTCGTAGGCACTGCCATCGCCCTCAAAGAAGGAGCAAAGGACGCTGTCGAAGCTGCCAACTACATTGGCGAAGGTCTCCAGAGTTTCTGCATCCCCGGCTCCGTGGCTGACGACCGCAAAGTCGGCATCGGTCACGGCGAACTCGGCGCTCGTCTCCTCTCCCCCGACACCAAGTGCTTCGCTTTCTTGGCTGGTCACGAGAGCTTCGCAGCCGCTGAAGGTGCCATCAAGATTGCACAAATGGCAAACAAGTCAAGACCTGCCGACAAACCCCTCCGCTGCATCCTCAACGGTCTCGGCAAAGACGCTGCCATGATCATCAGCCGCATCAACGGCTTCACCTACGTGCAGACTCAGTTTGACTACTTCACCGGTGAACTCAAAGAAGTGAAGCGCATCGCCTACTCCAACGGTCCCCGCGCTGCCGTTAACTGCTACGGTGCCGACGACGTTCGCGAAGGCGTTGCCATCATGTGGAAAGAAGACGTGGACGTTTCCATCACCGGTAACTCCACCAACCCCACCCGCTTCCAGCACCCCACCGCAGGTACCTACAAGAAGGAACGCACCCGCAAGGGTCTCCCCTACTTCAGCGTAGCCTCCGGCGGCGGCACGGGTCGCACACTCCACCCCGACAACATGGCTGCCGGTCCCGCTTCCTACGGTATGACTGACACCCTCGGCCGCATGCACTCCGACGCTCAGTTCGCAGGTTCCAGCTCCGTTCCCGCTCACGTGGAAATGATGGGCTTCCTCGGCATCGGTAACAACCCCATGGTGGGCTGCACCGTGGCTTGCGCCGTTCAGGTTGACCTCGCTCTCAACAAGAAATAAGCGACAGACACCATCAACGGGATGTCCCAATCCCCAACTCCCACTGCTCTCTCGGCGGTGGGAGTTTTTTATGTACGAGAAAAGCCGGGACACACGCATATATATACGCTAATAAAAGGAGTGCGAAAAAACTATACAAACTATACACTAAACTATACATCGCACTGAACTTCAATAGGTTTCAGTGTGTACAGTTGTCGCGCAAACTATACACAAACTATACACGAAACTATACACAGAGAGCCTCCCCAACCCCTCCTGAAGGAGGGACTTTTACAAATGCAGATTGAACGGATTCCGCGCCGACTTTTTGACCTCTTTGACCCTTTTGACCTTATTTTGAACACAAATTATTCACTAATTGCTTCATGATGTGCTTCCTAATGGGATTCGAGTTCCAAGCCTTGGTATTCGCGCACCACGCTTTGGTACTCGGCTACCAAGCTTTGGTATTCGCAGTACCAAGCCTTGGTACTGAAAATACCAAGCGCGTTGGTACTGAAAAACACAACACAAGAACTCTCACGCCTTGGGAGCAAACCTCCCACGCCTTGGGAGTCAAACTCCCACGCCTTGGGAGTCAAACTCCCACGCCTTGGGAGCAAACCTCCCACGCCTTGGGAACAAACCTCCCACGCCTTGGGAGCAAACCTCCCACGCCTTGGGAGTCGAACTCCCAAAGCGTGGGAGTGTTCAAAAAAAGACATTCGTTGCTTCGTTCAATCCGTTTCATTCGTTCAATTCGTGGTCAAAATCATTCGTTCATTCGTTGGACCGCCTTGGGGAGGCTTTTGTGTATAGTTTTGTGTATAGTTCGTGTATAGTTTGTGCGCCAACTACACACACTGAAACCTATTGAAGTTCAGCGCAATGTATAGTTCAGTGTATAGTTTGTATAGTTTTTTCGTCACCTTTTTTATTACGTATAGTATAGTGTAAGCGAAGCGTGCCCAAACCCTACATTACACCACAAAAACTTTCGTGCTATTTTTTCATTCCTCCGGACACGAGTTTTTGCAGGTGAGCTTGCAAATCTTCATGGCATGGTGATGATAGCTCATAAATTCGTAGTTTTGCAGGCGGGTGACGCTCGTTGAACCTTTTCATCGCTGACTTCACGACACGGCTCTTGCTGTGACACTCTCTCTACTCAAATACTCAACTCCATTCATATTCATGATTCAACTCTATCTCTGCCGCCACGGCGAAACGGAAGAAAACGTGGCGGGCATCTTGCAAGGACAATCGCCGGGACACCTCACCGCCCAAGGATGCGAACAGGCAGCCGCGCTGCGCGACCGCCTCGTCGCAGAAGGCGTGCGCTTCGACGCACTACTCGTCAGCGACCTTGCGCGCACGCTCCACACCGCCCACATCGTGAACGAAGGATTCGGGCTTCCGCTCACGCCTTGTCGGCTGCTCCGCGAGCGCGACTGGGGCAGTCTGACGGGAAGGCGCATCGAAGAAGTGCGCGACATGGAGTTTCCGAAAGACGTGGAGACGGTGAAGGCGATGCACGAGCGAGCACGACAATTTCTCGTCTTCCTCCACAAGCGTCACGACGGCGAAACGGTGCTCGCCATTGGTCACGGCCTCTTCAACCGCGTGATTCGCGCCACCCTCTCCGGCGTCACCATCCGCGACATTCCGCGCATGACGAACGGCGAAGTGTGCGTGCTCGACGTACCGGACATTCGTCACCATCGCCCCACCCCAACGGCGTCTCCCGCCTCCGATTCCACAAACCGTTCAGACCACTCCGACCGCTCAGACAGTTGAGAAGATTTCGGGGGAAGGCGGGATTTTTACCAAAAAGATTTCGGAAAAAAAACGGAAAACCGCTCAAAGCACTCGAAGACAGCAAGTGCGTCAACATGGCTTACCACGCCAACGACCCAAACGAGGGAATGCCCATCGCCGCAAACTATGACAAGTTCAAGATGTTTGTGGCAGACACCGGGCTGATGGTCACAATGGCTTTTTGGGATAAGGATTATACAGAAAACGTCATCTACGAAAAACTGCTCTGCGACAAACCGGATGCAAATCTTGGCTACATCTACGAGAACATCATTGCACAAATGCTTACGGCATCCGGCAACAAACTCTTCTACCATACGTGGCACAAGAAGAAAGAGGATGGCAGCATCGATGACAAGCACACATACGAAATTGATTTTATCCTCAGTCGCAGGAATAAGGTGTGCCCCATTGAAGTAAAATCATCCGGCTACAAGAGACATGCCTCGCTTGACAGTTTTTGCAATAAGTACTCAAGTTGCATTCTCAACCGATACCTGGTTTACACCAAGGATTTGTCAAAAGAAGAATCAATTCTGTACGTTCCCATCTATATGACTCCTTTCTTGTAAATGGGGACTAATAACTATTGCTGTCCGGTAAAAGTTTGACGAATGTTATAAACCGCATGGTGAGTGCTGTAAGCACGATGAGGGAGCCGTAGGCGACCGAACTGTCAGCCCGGGGTGAAGCGAGCGCAGCGAGCGAGAACCCCGGGTGGTGACGCAATAAGTAATCGGAGTGCTGAAAGTACGACAGATTTAGGGACACCTGCAAACCCTTGTTTTATTTACGAATCAAAAAACACCTCCGCCAACCATTTTGC
>JBJEAG010000056.1:0-3868 GCA_051868855.1 Alloprevotella sp.
AGGGTTAAATATGCGCTAAGTTAAATCCGCCAACGGGTATATAATAAAGTATCAGCACATCTCGTCAGCACTCCCGAAACGGAGTGAACGACAGACGAGAGCGCACACATACTCGGCAGTGCCGTTCATGCAGTAGCGTGGACGGCACTGCTTGATTTTTTGTGTGACATTCGTCCCTTTCTGCAAACGTTTGACAACTGCCACGGCTGAAAATCTCATTTCTTCTCGCCGTGGCAACATTCTTTTCTTGGAATTTGTCATTCTTTCCTTGGGATTCGTTGGTGTTCGCCGTAACGATGAACACGTGTCCGCCGTAACGATGAACACGTGTCCGCCGTAACGGTGAACACCTTTCCGCCGTAACGGCGAACACCAACGGGAAAGGACTTAGGAATGACAAATCGGCAGAAAGAAACGACGCCACGCCGTCCGCGAACGAACTTTCTTAACAAAAACACGAATCGTAAGAAGCCGACGCGACCTCACGACGAATGCCCGACGCTTTGCCAACTCAACGAAGCATTTGGGAGAATAAATGAAGAAAAATTGCCAACGAAACACAGTTTAACAGTTGGGGGGGTGATTACTTTAATTTCTTATTACTTTTGCCCACGAACAAACTGTATAACTACAACAAAAGGCGTTTTCACACGCCGTTAGAGAACAAAGCCCACAAAGCAGAATCACCCGAAAACCAATTATTAAATTATACTTTATGCGAAAACTCTATCTCCTTCTCGCGTTACTGATGGGCATCAGTAGCGCCACTCACGCCACCGACTTCACGCCGGACCCGAGCAAAGTTTACATCATCAAAAATGTGGGCAACTCCTACATCCCCATGTTCTGCGTCACGAATCTGAAGTATTCCGGTGACGGCGCACAAAAATATGTTTTGGGCGCCCGTGTCAATAAATTTGACAGCCGCAGTTTCTTTGTGATTGAAGGAAACTCCACGGATGGCTACACCATTCGACTCAGAGAGGTGACTGACCCCGACACACATACTGCTACGACTGAACGTTATACGAGTCTTGCTTCTAATGCGACAGTAAGTAAAGACCATACTATTCGCACCAAGATTGTTTCGAATACTTCAGAACTGACCGACCGTGAAAAGTGGAACATCACTGAAACGACTGATGGAAGCGGTAAATACATCATTTCCTCCAAAGCCTTGGAAGGTGACCACAGTTGGAACATCCGTGGAAGCGAATACACAGAATCCGGAATTTCTGACAAAGTCAAAGGTGTTGGTACGTGGGACACCAACACAAGCACGTCCAACCAATGGTACATCTACAGCCTTGACGAATTGGAAAACGGAATCACTAACACCTACGGCACCATCGCTGAGGAGAACGACAACAAGGTGGGTTATCCCACAGCGGAATACTGCCAGCAGTTACGCGCAGTTCATTCTAACTACAACACCCTCTCTTCCGCTTGGGATGTCAGCACAGCCAATGCATTCAGCAGCGCATACATCACAGTTACATCCTCCATCCCCCTCAACATGCCCGTCAGCGGCAAGGCATATAAAATTAAGAACATTGCATTTGGCACAACAGCCCAGTGGTACTTTAAGTATGCAAGTTCCGGCATCACTACGACCTCTGATGTGAACGAAGCCACTCCCTTCGTCTGCCGTGAAGTCAGTGATGGCGTCTATGCCTTTGTTTGCAACGACGGAAAATACCTGACGTGGAAAGGAATTAATACGACCGATTATTACAGAGGTCCTAATGCAAACAAAGGTTTTGTGGATGTTTTTGACTACGCGGAAACCTCAGGTAGCACCTCTTACACCGACTGGACACAATTGACAGTTGCAAAATTGAATCCCGGAACTTATGTAACCGGAACGTACAAAGATTTGTGGGGATATTTGACTCTCAAAGGGCGCAGATATAATAATGCCGCTACTAATTATTATGTTCTTAAATCAGATGGAGTCTTTGATGGAGCAAGTGCACCCTTCTTCAAGAACAATAACGGAACAAATTACTCCTCCGCCTTCATGTTGGAAGAAGTCTCCTACGCCAATGTCGTAACTCCGAAGGACTTCGACGAGACGCGCAAGATTGCCACCTTCAGTGCCCCCTTCCCCACCGTGGTTCCCGAAAACACTACCGCCTACAGCGTGGCTGCGCAAACTGATGCTGACGTGACCTCGGTGACCACCTACACCGTGGCAGAAGCAGGCGACGCCATTCCCGCCAACACGGGTGTCATTCTGTTGAGCACAAACAGTTCGCTGACGATGCTGCCCCGCACCACTGAAACCGTGGTGACTGTCGAAGACGGTGCACTCAAAAACTCTGCCGGCGCTGCGAAAGACATCACCACCGAGAACTCCTACGTGCTCTCCAACAAATCCGGCTGGGCATTCTACAAAGTGGGCTCCAGCGCCACCAACCTCCCAATGAACAAGGCATATCTCGTGCTGCCCGAAGGCGGAAGCGGCGCTTCCATCCGTCTGAACTTCGGCGAAGCCACCGCAGTGGACAACATCGTGACAGACAATGCTGCCTCAACAAGCAAAATCTATGACCTCACGGGTCGCGAGGTGAAGGCTGCCACCAAAGGCATCTACATCATCAACGGCAAGAAAGTCATCGTGAAATAACACCAAACCTCATAACGCTTACAGATTATGGCAAAAACATATATTCAACCCCAAAGCCTCTGCATTGACCTGATGGCAGAGAACCTCATCGCTACCTCACCCACGATTAGCGTGAAGAACGACCCCGACGAATGGGTGACCGACCTCGAAAATGACGCCGCCTCCAATCGCAGAGGTTTTGGCGGAGGTCCGTGGGACAACATGGAGTAAGTTTCTCAAGAATAATTGAATTGATGGCGGACGGGTTCCTTTCTGGAGCTCGCCCGCTTTTATTTTGTTGGACGGATTACGTTCAATCCGTGTTCTCAAAAAATTCTATTGCTGTCCGGTAAACGGTCTTAATGTATTGAATACGTTGATGTTTATGGAGGACAAGCCACCTTGACCGGATGGAGAGGGCTGCAAGCCCGATGAGGGAGCCGAAGGCGACCGAACTGTCAACCCAGTCCGTAAGGGCTGGGTAAGATGCCCGCCCCAAGAAAGAGGGCTGTAAGTCCGATTTCTTTTTCAACGACAGCCGTTTTATAAAGGAATCGGGACTTACAGCCCTCAAAATTACTACTACTGCCTTACCCAGGCCTCACGGCCTGGGCTATTGGTTCGCCCTCCTTCGTCGGGCTCATCGGGCTTGCAGCCCTCACCATTCGGACCTGCATTCATCAAACTTTTACCAGACAGCAATAAATTCATGAATCAATTCGTGAACCATTCATGAGCATGCGTGCTCAAAGTCTCTTTCTCCATCCGCCCAATTCGTTTCATCCGTTCAATCCGTGTTCTCTAAAAAATTCTGCGGATTCTACGTGAGACAAGAGGATTCCGAATAAAAACAAAGACTTTACTTTCAGCGTTTTATCAAAAAGACAAATTACGTCATCCTTCCAATCTCCTATTTTCCGATGGAAACGGGACTTTTTGTATAATCCCTCCTTATTCAGTAGGAGAAGGGGGAGCCTCCTTTTCGCCCGTCGCAATCCTACACTCGAAACCGGCAACCCTGCACAGTGTAGGGTTTTGTGTAGGATTTGTGTAGGATTTGCAAACCATACCCTACACACTTACACATTTGATTTTCAAGATTTCCGCTCGTCGAGTGTAGGATTTGCACGAAATGCAACATACCTTTGAAAAACGTATAGGGATTTAAAACCGAAAGCGCGCCTCCCCGCCCGTTTCCATTTATATCCTTAATTCCGCAGTGTTTTTTCTTGTGTGATGATTCAACGTTCTAAGCTGACT
>JBJEAG010000057.1:0-3849 GCA_051868855.1 Alloprevotella sp.
GGATATCTCACCCTTGACACAAACCACAGACACGCTATGAATAATATAGGCTAATCATATTTGCACGATTATCAACACTAATGAAAACAGTGCAAATATGGTGATAATAAATTAGAATCAAGCACATTACTTGAAAATAAATGAGGATTTTAGATGCAGACCTCACGTATTGGAGTAGTTTTTATCAAAATCCGTTTCTCCGTCTATTCCATCTCATTTCAACGCTGTTTGTTTCATTCTCGATAATCGCCCTCATTAGAAACGACAAGGGAAACAACTAAGACAACAGAGACAATAAGAAAACAGTTTTTCAAAATTGTCTCTGTTGTTGTACGAAAAATATTTCTGTCCGGAAAAATTTGATGAATGCTATTAGCCGGATGGAGAGTGCTGCAAACACAGATGAGCCCGATGAAGGCGGCTACGGTTCAGCAAAACATTCCAGCCCACCATACGTTCTCCACTCCTCACTTTGCGGCATTCAGGGACGGATTTTCAGGAAAGGAGAAGATTCACTCAAGGAGGAGAAGAAATGAAGGATGCCCTCTCCAAAGCAACCTTTCTCGTAGGGTTGATAGGAGAAGACCACACCCTGCGGTGTCATTGCAGGACGAGGATAGAGTGTTCCTTCCACCCACTCATTGGTATAGTTGGTGCTACTGCCCTCAAGTTCCTCTCCACCAAGAGCTGCAACGTAATGATCGTCATCAATCATGTATTGACGCTTATAGTCATTCAGTTTCTTCTCAAAAATGGCGACGACAGAATCAAAAGTTCCGTCCTTAAAAATATCTTTTGCGCCCAGAAGACGACCGGTGCTTTGTTCGAATGTCAGATAAAATTCTGACATAAACCCATGGACTCCGCCAGCGTTGATGAAGGTGTAGAATCTGTATGTGACATGTTTCCCGTCCTTGCTTTGCCACGCCGGATACATCCTGAACACATAGTCACATTTCGGTCCCGTTTTGCTTCCATCCTCATCCAATCTGTCAAATTTTTCTCGATAAAGGCGTTCATGCTCTTTTGCATAGTGAGCGGCAATTTGTTCCAGAGTCAATGATTCGGCATTGATCTCCACCATCCTTTTATTGTTATGTGAATGACAGTAATAGTCTTTTAGGACATAATCTCCTATCGAAGGTTCCACATCTAAGTTGAAAATGTCATTCTCCATGATGAGTTTGATGAACCTTTTTGTCCAAGTCGGCACTTTCTGAGGCATATATGCTTGAAAATAGAAACCACAAATCCAAGAAGAGTCCGAAATCGAAAATGTATCCACAAGAGTGTGATTTCGCCAATGTCTCTTTGCAGCCATGGCTTCCAGCACATTGATTTTGTCCGGTAAACGCTTTGCATCGAAACGGAGAGTATCTGAATCAATCCAAACCAACAAAGTGTTGTCTTTGACGGAGAATTTATCATACGGACAAGCCAACATGCAGGTGTCGATGGGCACGTTGTCCTTCACCGTGATCAACAGCATCGGATTTAGGAATTCAATGTATGAATCATCCATGTGTACGCCCAATGTGAAGCCAAGCAGCGTGTCACCGAACTGAGCCAACGTGTCTAAATATAAGTCATGCGAGTCCTGTTCTTCCGTATCCTCGTCTGTTACGGCTACGGCATCGACGGGCATGTTTTTCTTTCTCAACAGACCGGAGTTGGTCGCCAATAGCCAGGCAACCACTAAGATACACGCCAATAACATTAAAATTCTCCACAAAGAACTTTTACGTTTCATAACCTAAAAGAATTAATCATGAAGAGAGAATAGCCTCAAAAGATATTTTCATCAAATGTCCTCGTCATGGCCGACCAAGCCAAAGAATTCGTTGCGGGTCTGGGCATTGGTTTTGAAGATGCCCTCAAGATAGGAGGAGGTCATGATGCCACGCTTCTTCACGCCACGGAACTCTTTGCAGCCGTGGTGTGCCTTCATCATCAGCGCCAGACCGAGAGGAGGATATTCGCCGCTCAACGCATCGGAAAGCATTGCCACCACATCACGCACCAAACGCTCTTGAATCTGAGCACGAGCAGCACAATAGTCCACCACCCTGCCTATCTTGCTCAAACCGAGAATCTTGCCCTTGGGATGAGGAATATAGGCAAACCAATATTTACCCCAGAAGGGCATGAGGTGGTGCTCGCACATGGAGTTAAATCTACCACTATCAACGACCATGCCGTCATAGACAATGCCGTCTGACCCATTGTCGAAGACGGTCACACGTGGGGCTTGCTCGGGGTCGTAGCCGCGGAAGATTTCTTCCCACATTCTCCGGATGCGGTCGGGCGTTCCCACCAAACCGGGGCGCAGGGCATCCTCGCCGATGTGTTCCAAGCAACAACGAATGTGGTGTTCCACGTCTGCCGGACCTTCATCGGGCATCACTGCCGGTTCGGACAATGTCGCTGCCCACAGCACTCCTGCTGCCTCTGCCGATGCGGTGGCACGTTCATCGACATAGACCACTGCTTTTCGGCAGCAGCCTCCCGCCGTCTGTTCCACCAGCCTCAGCGTTTCTCCGGTCAGGAAACGGTCATCCACCAGCAAACAGCCTGCCTCGGGACGAGCCAGTACGGGACATTGCAAATGCTCCGCCAAGCGGATGGCGGGGTAATATCCGCCGCGGGGAATTCCATAAACTCCTTTCACGTCCGCCGAGCAGGAGGCTTTCACGAGTTGTGCCAGACGAAGAATGTCGGCGTCATATTTTTCGTAGTCTATCTTCATTGTGTGTGCTTATAGTATATATATGAGGATGCTTTTATCTGAAGCCTAAGAGTTTATGAAGTTGCACGGAGAGTTGCCATTGGGGATTCTTTTTCACGTATTCCACCGCTTCAGCAGCGATTTCTGCATTGCGCACGGCATCGCCGACATCGCAAGGTTGGACGTAGCGTCGAGTGGTTTTGATGCCGCAGTCCGTGACCTCATGCACGCCGTCGAACACGACCTTCACCTCGTCCGCCGCGGTGAGTTGCACTTTGGCTTCGGGAAGATAGGGACGCTTCGGAGAACAGGTGATCCAGTCCGCTAATTCATGACTGACTTCCCGTGTGCCATTGGTCTCGACGCAGACCGTGAAGCCTGCTTCGCGGAGTTTTCGCGTCAGCGTGGGTGTCATTTGGAGCGTAGGTTCTCCTCCCGTCAGCACCACCAATCCACCGGATGACAAGTGCATCGCCTCTGCCACGACATCCTCCTCGGTCATCTCGCGGAATGACTCAAAGTCTGTGTCGCAGAAGGGGCATCGCAGGTTGCAACCGGCAAAGCGCACGAACACTGCTACTCGTCCGGCATGGAAACCCTCGCCTTGGAGGGAATAGAAGATTTCGTTCACACGCATAAGGAAGGTGGGGCAAAGAGGTCAAAAGGTTGAAAAAATCGTTGCTCAAAGAAGCAGGGCGGCGGGGACGCCGGCTGTCATTTGTTCGTCCACACACATGGCAATGTTACCTTCGCTCTCTTCCACCACCGCCTTGTAGCATTGCGGAATCTGTTGGACAATCCACTCCGCGAGGTTCTCCGCTGTGGGGTTGAAGTCCAAGAGTTCGTTGAGGTTGCCATGGTCCAGACGTCCGTGGATCAAGCGTTTCACGTGAGAGAAATCCACGACCATGCCGTTCTCATCCTTTTCCTGCGCCATGCAGAAAACCGTGATGCGCCAATTGTGACCGTGCAACCTCGAGCACTTGCTCTCGTAGGTCAAGTGCAGACTGTGGCTGGCGGACACCGTCATTGTTTTGGATATGCAGTAAATCATTTCTAAATTCTAATCAAGATTCCGCTACAAAAAGTAGCATTTAAATTAGACATTTCTGCTTCATCGGGAG
>JBJEAG010000058.1:0-3809 GCA_051868855.1 Alloprevotella sp.
CTCATCCTCAGCGCCTTGCATCTTAACCATTCTGACACGCCTTCGTCTTCCTCCCCACGCCTTGGGGGACGGCGCGTCATAATGGTCAATCTGCTTCGTTGCTATCGGATTCGGGCTTGGTCATGTACTTCAGTACACTCCCTGCTCCCTCATCCTCAGCGCCTTGCATCTTAACCATTCTGACACGCCTTCGTCTTCCTCCCACGCTTTGGGAATGTGAATAATCCTTATAAAATGGCGGAGTGGCGGAGGTTCAGCGACGTGAACGCCGACGAAACGGCGAAAACTGCGTATATTCGCCACGAAAAAATGCAGAAGACCATCGCGCAGCAAGGCTGTTGGGCTTCAAAGCCTGAATCTTTTCGTTCGTAATCCATACCTTATTATATACGTAACCCATACCTTATTATATATACGTCATGAAAAAGTCTATCCTTTTCCCCATCATGCTCAGCGCCGCTCTGCCGCTCTGTGCCTCCTCCTTCTTCTTCCCTTCTCACGCTTCCTCTCCTCGGCTCATTGCCGGAACTGAGGAACCCGACACCGTCATCTATGAAGAAGAAGAGGTTTGGACCGACGCTGATTCTGTCGAGTTTTTAGAAGTGATTGAAGACGAGGGAATCTCGACCCTTTGCCCGTTCAATTACTCCCTGCTTGAGGCGTGTCAGTTGAAAGACGGCAACTTTGAACTCAAGAACTCGACGGACCAAAACTATTCCGTGCAGTTCGCCTTCCAACTCTTCTACCTCTCCGATGAGAAGCCGTCGGATTCCTATCTTGCCCTTGTCTATAACATCTTCAACGCCGGCATGATGAAGCCCTGTAAGGACGCCAAGACGCTTGAGAAACTCGCCGAACTGCGCTGGAAAGATGCGAAGGAGACTTATCAGGAAGAAATGAACGCTGCCGGCGTGCCGTTCAACCACTACTATCGCACCGCCGTTCAGCCGGTGTGGAAATCCGATGACTGCGGCGGCGTGACGACCTATTCCGTGGAGGACGAAGCCTTCAGAGGCGGCGCACACGGCATGAACTGGCAGTACTGCCTCTCGCTTCACGACTCCGACGGCACGTTCGTCGGACTGACCGACCTGTTCCGCGAGGACTGTCTGCCGAAAGTCTTTGCGCTCATCGGCGAAAAACTCGCCGCTCGTCCGAACGCCCCGCAGGACAGCGACATCTGGCAACCCGTGGCAGAGATTCAGAAACCCACTGACGATGACTATCTGATGCGTGCCGGTGGAGTCGAAGAGTGGCAGGGAAAGTGGTATCCGCGTCCCGCCGTGACCCCCTGCGGCGTTCTCTTCTCCTATCAGCGCTACGAGAAAGACTGCTATGCCGCCGGCGTGATTCACATCCTGCTGAGCAACGAAGAAATTGCGGCGTGGAGAAAGTAATATAGAACCCAAGCACATGAAAATCCTCTTTCTGACCTTCCTTTATCTGGAGAAAACCTCCGGTATTTCCAAGAAAATTCAAGCGCAGGTTCGCGGACTTCAGCGAGGCGGCGCGGAAGCCCACCTTTGTCATTTTGCCGCACTGCCCGACGGCAGACACTGGGCGCTTGACGGCGAAGATATCGGACGCCTCGGCGGAAGAAAAGAAGTGGTGTGGAAAAACGTGACGGGCTCCTACTTTCAGCCCGTGCTCCGCACCCTCCGAGAGGGCGGCTACGATTGGCTCTATTTTCGCTACAATCTGAACGCCACTCCGTTCATGATTCGCTTCATGTCGGAAGTCCGAAAACTCGGCGTGCGCATCGTGATGGAAATCCCGACCTACCCCTACGACGGGGAGTTCCGCTATGCTTCTTTCATGGGGCGCGTGGCTTTTGCGGTGGAGAACCGGAGCCGTCGGCGCTTCCGCCGCTATGTGGATGCCATTGTGACGTTCAGCACGGACAAAGAGATTTTTGGCGTTCCCTGCGTCAATCTCTCCAATGCCGTCGCTCCCGAGCAAATTCCGTTGCGGGCAAAGTTGCCTCGTCACAACTATGTGCGCATGACCGGCGTTGCCAACCTCAGTTTCTGGCACGGCTATGACCGTCTCATCCGAGGCATAGCAGCCTATCGCGCCGAACATCCCGACGGACGTGAAGTCCACTTTGACGTGGTCGGCGGCGGAGAGATTCGTACGCAGTTGGAAGAATTGGCGAAAGAACTCGGCGTGGAACAGTTCGTGCATTTTCACGGTCTCCTTTCCGGTGAGGCGTTGAACGAGGTGTTCCTCGACACCGACCTCTGCATCGGAAGTTTCGGCTGTCACAGAAAGAATATTTTGGAAGTGAAGACGCTGAAGAACGTGGAGTATGCCATGCGTGGCATTCCCATGGCGTATTCCGAGCAGAACAATGATTTCGACGGGCGTCCCTACGTGCTCAAAGCAAGTGCCGACGAGTCGCCGGTGGATGTGGCAGACCTATTGCATCAGTTTGACCGAGCGGAACGCGACCCCGAAACCATCCGCCGCTCGGTGGCTCACCTGACGTGGGATTTCCAAATGAAGAAACTGCTGGAAGTTCTGCAGCGTTGAGGCGTTAGCATCCGAACCATATTGTTTGAACAAGTTTTACCCCAAAAGACGTGCGGCGAGTTGCACCTCTTTTGGGGTAAAAACATGTTCAAAAAGTGTTTGTCACAAACATTCGTTTCGCAGGAAGAGTTCCACGAGACGGCGATAGTGTTGCGGGTCTTGCTGGTAACTGTGGGCGTGGGTCGCGCCTTCAGCCCACCAACGCGCCTTCGGACCGGGATGCGCCTCGAAGAGTTCCTCGCCCATGGCAAAGGGAACGTAGGTGTCGGCGGTGCCGTGGATGAAAAGCATCGGACCGCGGCTCTTGCGGATGAGGTTCAGCGGAGAGGCGTCCTCAAAATACCAGCCGAAGCGCAAACGACATAGTCCCGACGCACACGGCAGCAGAGGGAAGGCAGGCAACGAGAACTGCTCGCGCAACTCTTTGCGGAACTGGTCATAGACGCCGGTGAAGCCGCAGTCCTCCACATACATCCGGAGGCAACTCGGCTGGTCGGGCGAGGCGGAAAGCATCACCGTGGCTGCCGCACCCATGGAGACGCCGTGGACCACGACGGTGGCGGAGTCGCCGAAGATGACGGGCACGAGATAACTCCAAAGCAGCAGGTCGTCCACATCTTCCCAACCCATGCCGATGTGGTCGCCGTCGGAAGTGCCGGCGTGGCGAAGGTCGGGGACGAGGATGTTCATGGCAAGTTCTTCGCGATACATTCTCGCCAAATGGCTCATGCGAATGCCGCAGTCCGTGTAGCCGTGGACGAGCATCGCCGTGCGGCGTGTGGGTTGCGGGGCGGGGGAGTAGAAGGCATGGAGCGACGTGCCGTCGAGGGCGACGAGCGTGGTGTCGTGCCAGAGTCCGGCGCGGGAGAGCGAGTCGTGCCAAGCAAGGAGTCCGGGATAGACACTGTCCATTTCGTGCCAGGCGCGCTCCGTGTCAAAACCGCGATTGCCCGGACGGAGCGCATAGTCCAACAGATACCATGAGCCTGCGGTGAGTCCCGCTCCCAACAGAACGAGTGTCAGAGCGGAAATGAGTAGCGTTCGTTTGAGGAGAGTCTTTTTCATGAGGGAAATAGGGTTAAAAGGGTCAAAAAGTCGCTTCGCTCCGGTCAAAGAGGTCAAAAGGGTCAAAGAGGTCAAAAGGGTCAAAGAGTCGGTGCAGTATGCGTTTTATCCGTTTTTCCTGTCAAATCCGTGGTTTTCTGCAGGGGTCCTGCAGGGTTTTTGCAGGGTTTTTGCAGGGTTTTTGCAGGGTTTTTGCAGGTTGCAAAATGGTT
>JBJEAG010000059.1:0-3797 GCA_051868855.1 Alloprevotella sp.
GTCTCTTAGTCTCTTAGTCTCTTAGTCTCTTAGTCTCTTAGTCTCTTAGTCTCTTTATTGGAAATAGATGCGTTTCACGCGGTCGCTGACGGAGGTTAGGATTTCGTAGGGGATGGTGTCGAGCAGGCGTGACAGTTCCACGGGCGGCAGGTTGTCGCCGAAGATTTCGACCGTGTCGCCTTCGCGGCACTCGATGCCCGTCACGTCAATCATGCAGACGTCCATGCAGATGTTGCCGACATAGTCTGCGCGCTGTCCGTTCACCAAGCAGTAGCCGCGGCGGTTGCCGAGATGGCGGTCCAGACCGTCGGCATAGCCAATCGGAATGGCGGCGATGCGGGAGTCACGCTCCAGAATCGTGCGGCGCGAGTAGCCCACGCTGTCGCCTTTCGGACATTCGCGGATTTGGAGGATGGTGGTGCGCAGTGTCGTCACGTTTTGCAGCGAACGGTTGTCGATGGGGTCTATGCCGTAGAGTCCGAGACCGAGACGCACCATGTCGAGGTGGCGTTCCGGGAATCGTTCGATGCCCGCGCTGTTGCAGATGTGGCGGAGTATTTTGTGAGGAAAGGCAGCCTGGAGCGTCTTTGAAGCCTCGTCAAACAGGGCAAACTGACGGGCGGAGAACTCGTCGAAGTCGGGGCTGTCGCTGCCGACAAAGTGAGAGAAGACGGAGCGGGGGATGACGGAAGTCTGATGGTGCAGGCGGTCGATGAGTGCGGGCAGGTCAAGACGCGGATTGAAGCCCAGACGGTGCATGCCCGTGTCGAGTTTGATGTGAACGGGGAAGCCCTGAATGCCTTCCTTCTCGGCAGCTTTGACGAGCGCGTCGAGGAGTTTGAAGTTATAGACCTCGGGTTCGAGTTCATAGTCAAAGAGCGTTTTGAACGCGGTCAGTTCCGGGTTCATCACGATGATGCCCGCGGTGATGCCGGCTCGGCGCAGTTCGGCGCCCTCGTCAGCCACGGCGACGGCAAGGTAGTTCACGCCGCGGTCCTGCAACGTCTTGGCGACTTCGACGCTGCCTGCGCCGTAGGCAGACGCCTTCACCATGCACACCATCTTCGTTTCGGGTTTCATAAAGGAACGATAGTAGTTCAGATTTCCCGCCAAAGCGTCGAGATTGACGTGAAGCGTGGTTTCGTGAACGCGGAGGGAGAGCGCGGCGGTGATTTGTTCGAAACCGAAGGGGCGCGAGCCCTTGATGAGCACGAGCGAGTCGTGGAGCGTGTCCAGCAAACCGCTGTCGGCGAGGGCTTCGCCGGGGGGGAAGAAGGACTTCTTCATCGAGAAGAGCGAGTGGGCGCGTGAGATTTCCGGACCGACGCCGATGAAGTGGTCAATGGCGCGACGGTTCAGAAGTTCTGCCACTTTGGCATAGAGTTCCGTGGCGGGGAGTCCCGTTTGGAACATATCGGACAGGATGAGCACCTTCTGTTTGCTCTGAACCTCCGGGCGGCGCGCCATGAAGTCGAGGGCGATGTCGAGCGAAGCGGCGTCGGAGTTGTAGGTGTCGTTGATGAGTGTGCAGTTGCGGACGCCTTGGATGACTTCCAAACGCATGGCGACCGGTTCGAGTCGTTCCATTCGGCGTGCAATTTCCTCTGCGCTGAAGCCCAGGCTGAGCAGCACGGCGAGGCAGTGGATGCAGTTCACCGTTGAGGCGTCGTCGGTGAAGGGAATGGTCATCGCGGCTTCCGCGCCGTGGAAACGGTAGGTGATTCGCGTGCCGCGCTCCAAGGGTTCGACGGCGGAGACGAAGAGGGCGGCACCCGGATTTTGGCGCGACCACGCCAGACGTTCCCCGCGCAGCAACGAGGTGGCGACACATTCATCGACCACGGCATCGTCGGCGCAATAGACCAAGACCTTCGCGTCCTGGAAGAGCGAGAGTTTCTCGTGGCATTTTTCTTCGACCGACTCAAAGTTCTCTTGGTGAGCGGGACCAATGTTGGTCATGACGCCAATCGTCGGTTGGATGATGGCGCGCAGGGCTGCCATTTCGCCGGGTTGGGAGATGCCGGCTTCGAAGATGCCAATCTCGCTGTGCTCTCCCAATAGGCAGACGCTGAGCGGCACGCCCACTTGTGAGTTGTAGGATTTCGGCGAACGGGTCACGTGGAGCGAGGGCGAGAGGAGTTGATAGAGCCACTCCTTCACGACCGTCTTTCCGTTCGAGCCGGTGACTCCGACGACGGGGATGTCGTGTTCTTCGCGGTGGCGTTCCGCCAGACGTTGCAAGGCTTTGAGCGGGCTCATCACTTGCAGAAAGTTGGCGTCGGGATAGGCGGTTTCGCGTTCCGCGGGCAGCGTGCCGACCACGAAGTTGCGGACGCCGCGGCGATAGAGGTCAGCCACGTAGCGATGGCCGTCGCCCACCTTTGTGCGGAGGGCAAAGAAGAGAGTGGTTTCGGGAAAGACCAGCGAACGGCTGTCTGTCAGCAGCCATTCGACTTGGGTTGCGCTGTGTCCGAAGCGGCGGGCACCGATGAGCGCAGTGACGTTTTCGATGGTGTATCTCATTTTCTTCGATTTGAAAGAAACGTTCGTTGTTAAGGACTTCAGCGTTCGGCTTCTCCCCATTTTTCGCGGAATTTTCGTTCGCGTTCCTTTGCCGCGGCGCGGAAGGCGCGGTCCGCCTCGCTGTCCGGGTGGAGCGAGCGGTGGGCGCGGTCGCGCCGGATTTGCTCGCGCTCCGTCCGATATGCCTCCAAAAGCGGCGAGAACGCCCATTGGCGGAAACGCTCCCAAACGAATTCCACCGCCTGCTCCGAGGGGTGGAGCATGTCGGCGGCATAGAAGCGATAGTCGCGCAACTCGTCGGTCACAATCTCGAAGGCGGGAAAATAGGCTGCTCGTTCCGGGAAACGGCGGCAGAGGTCGTCGATGAGCAACAGGAGCCGCGCCTTCGAGAGGGCACTTTCGTGGAAACCGTGCTTCGCGTAGCGGTAAGGGCTCAGCGTGAAGACCACGCGCATCGCCGGACAGCGCTCAAAAAGGCGGGACAAGACGTCCGTCCATTGCTCCCGCATCTGCTCGGCGCCGAGAATCGTTTCCTCGAAGCGGCGGGCAGGCTCCTTGTGGCAGTTGGCAACGACCACGCGCTCCTCGCTGTCGCGCAAAACGTAGGCATAGTCCGTGCTGAAGGTGACGACCCAGAGTTCCGCGTCCCTCATGGTTGCGCGCGCCGTTGCTTCGCGAGCGGTGAGGAGGCTCGTCAGCGCCTCGCGGTCCTCCGCTGCGAAGCGCGATGCCCACTGCCAGTGGCGCCACTCTCCGTCGGCGGCGCGGAAGGCAAGATCCTCGCGGAACCCCTGCGGCGAACGCAGCAGACAGTCCAACTCTTGGGCGACGGAAGCGGGATTGTAGAGCACGCCGTGGGGGCAGACGCATACGCTGCCGTCGGGCATGGACTCGCTCATCAGGCGTCCGACGTGTTCGGCAAAGCAAGAGCCGGAACACATCACGCGCGAGGTGGGGCGGAGTTCAAGAAAGCGTGGCGGCAGAGCCACTTCGGTGCGGAATTTCATGAGTTAGAGGTCTGTTTCATGAGTTAAAGTCCTAACGATGCGCAAAATTACTGCAACGTGTGGGAAGAGGAAAGCGGCAGCGCAAAAACTTTCGCCGTTTTTTCTGCCTTGAGGGCGAAGAATGAATCGAAGGAATGAAATACCACGGCTTGGTACTCGAGTACCAAGCCGTGGTATTCGAGTACCAAGCCTTGGTATTTTGCGTGCCAAGGCTTGGGAATCAAACTCCCACGCCTTGGGAGTCTTCCTCCCACGCCTTGGGAGTCT
>JBJEAG010000060.1:0-3792 GCA_051868855.1 Alloprevotella sp.
CATGGACGGTCGCGTCTTCTCCAAACTCAAAGGTCCCGACGAGAAGGAGAAAGAGTCCAAGAACAAGCACTACCTGCGCTCCAGACTGCAGGTGGAATATAACATCAAACACTGTCCGCTCACTCCCTACGCCTCCTTCGAAGTCAGCAACAACCTCAGCGACGGCTTCAGCCTCGACAAAAAACGCCTCTGCGTCGGCACGGAATGGAAAATCACCAAGAAGCACCGCCTCGAGGTCGGCTACGTCTTCCAGACCGGAGCGGATGACGATGACGAGGGCGACCTCCACGCCATCTCGCTGGGCTATAAGTTCAAGTTCTGAGAAGGTCAGGAACGCTCGATAAAACGCAACGCTTAATCAATCTCCCAAAATTCAATCTCCCAAAATTCAAAATCTAAACCATACTTGTACTATGAAGAAGTTACTCATCCTTTTCTTCGTGCTCGGCGCACTTCCCTGCGCTGCGCAGAGTTATGACTATCTGACGCTCCGTCAGACCGACGGTTCCGAAACCAGTTTCTCCTCCGACAAACTGAAAATCACTTTCAACAACGGCATGATGACGCTGAACAACGGCGTTCAGTCGGCTTCCGTGGCGCTCAGCGAAGTGGGCAAGATGTACTTTGCTTCCGCTCCCACCTCCATCTCCACCGTCTTCTGCAAGGGCAACGTTGTCCCCGCCATTCGCAACGGCAGACTCTCCGTGCCGTCCGGCGCAGCCGTTCAGGTCTATTCCGCCGACGGTCGTTCCCTCTCGCCTGATGCAGCGTTCACTCCCGGCATCTATCTCGTGAAAGTCAATGGCAAAACCTTTAAAGTGACAGCACAATGAAGAAACTCTACTCCTTCCTCCTCCTCGCCGGCATCGCCCTCAGCAGCGCGGCGCAGACCATGAGAGTCCACTGCGGACCCGTCTGCACGCTCATCCCCGCTGCCACCGCTGGCGACATCGTTCCCTCCGCCGACGCTGCCAGCCTCACGGTCATGGGAAACACGTTCAGCGTGGCAGACATCGACAGCATCGTCGTGGACCAGAGCGTCTATACCCCCGGTTTGGTGGATGTGACCTACGACGGCGTCAAAGCACGTGTCACCGTTGCCGGCGACGTCGCTCCTTTGCTCGCGCTCACTGTGGCAGACGCTTCGGTCAGCGTGCTCCAAGACCCGACGCTTGCTTCGGAAGTGACCTACCGTCTCCACGGTGCGAGCGACAACGGCTTCTTCGGCATGGACGGAGAATATAAAGCCACCGTCATCCTCGACAATCTGCAACTGACCAACCAGACGCAGTCCGCCATCAGCATCGAGAACGGCAAACGCATCAAAGTCATCCTGCCCGAAGGAACGACCTCCACGCTTGCCGACGGCGTCGGTGGCGTGCAGAAAGCCTGCTTCTTCATCAACGGGCATGCCGAGTTCTCCGGCAAGGGAGTCTTGAACCTCGTCGGAAACAGCAAGCACGCCTTTGCTTCTGACGAATATGCACAGTTCTCCGCCGGCTTCGGTACGTTGAACGTGACCCGCGCCGAGAGCGACGCCATGCACATCGGACAATATCTCGACGCCCGCGGCGGCACTTTCAACCTCTCCGGCACCAAAGGCGACTGCATCGACGTGGAGAAAACCAAAGACGCAGCGGACGTGGACAACGGTTTCGTCAGAATCTCCGGCGGTGTCTTCAACCTTGACGTCGCTGCCGACGACACCAAAGGCATCAAGAATGACAGCACGTTCTATGTCACCGGCGGCACCATCAACGCCACGGTTTCCGGCAACGGCGCAAAAGGCATCAGCGCCGCGTGGGACATGTTCATCAATCAGTCTTCCGGCAACGCCACTGCCATCAAAATGACCGTCAGCGGAACGACCTACATGCCCGGCGACCCCGTTCTCGAATCCAAATGCCGCGGCATCAAAGGCAAGCGTGACCTCACCTTCGACGGAGGCGACATCAACATGACCGTCACCGGAGCCAAGGCAAAAGGCATCTCCCTTGACGGAACCTGGAACTACGTTTCCGGCACAACCAACGTCTTGCCCTCCTGATGCCTCGTATATTTATATAATATTGTATAGAAGAATGAACCAACCTCAAAACAACACACAGAACGAAACGATTGTCGTCGAAGGACGACGCATGTCGATTGAAGAATATCTGGACCAGGACGAGCGCAAGGACCTCCTCCGCCTGCTCACCGCCGGCTCCGTCGATGACGGAAAATCCACTCTCATCGGGCGTCTGCTCTTCGACTCCAAGAAACTCTATGAAGACCAACTCTCTGCCCTCGAGCGCGACTCCCGCCGCGTCGGAAACGCCGGAGCAGGAAAGATTGACTATGCCCTCCTCTGTGACGGACTGAAGGCGGAGCGCGAACAAGGCATCACCATTGACGTTGCCTATCGCTACTTCTCCACCAACAAGCGCAAGTTCATCATCGCCGACACTCCGGGACACGAACAGTACACGCGAAACATGATTACCGGAGGCTCCACCGCCAACCTCGCCATCATTCTCGTTGATGCGCGCACCGGAGTCATCACCCAGACCAAGCGTCACACCTATCTCTGCTCCCTCCTCGGCATCCGCCACATCGTGCTCGCCGTGAACAAGATGGACCTTGAGAATTTCAGCCGGGACGTCTTCAACCGCATCGTCGCAGACTTCAACGCCTTCATCGAACCCTTCGCCATCCCCGACGTGAGGTGCATTCCCCTCTCCGCCCTCGAAGGCGACAACGTTGTCAGCCGCAGCGAGCGCACCCCGTGGTACGAAGGACCTTCCCTCTTGGAATATCTGGAAACCGTGGAGATTGGCAACGACCACAACTTGAAAGACTTCCGTTTCCCCGTGCAATATGTGCTTCGCCCCGACCTTGACTTCCGCGGCTTCAGCGGCAAAGTTGCCTCCGGCATAGTACGCAAGGGAGACCGCGTCCTCGCCCTGCCCTCCGGCAAGGAGAGCCGTGTGAAGCGCATCGTCACCTACGATGGCGACCTTGACTATGCTTTCCCGCCTCAGAGCGTCACGCTGCAGTTGGAAGACGAGATTGACATCAGTCGCGGCGAAATGATTGTCCACCCCGACAACCTTCCCGAGGTCGGCCGCTCCTTCGAAGCCATGCTCGTTTGGATGGACGAGGAACCGATGGACGTCAAGAAGTCCTTCTATCTCAAGCACACGACCAATCTCACGCGCTGCAAGATTGACCATTTTGCTTACAAGATTAACGTGAACACGCTGGAGCGCACCGCCACTGACCACCTCGAACTCAACGAGATTGCCTGTGCCACGCTCCTCACCGCCAAGGAAGTCTTCTTCGACGCTTATAAGGACGACAAACCCACCGGCGCGTTCATCCTCATCGACCCCATCACGAACAACACCTCCTGCGTCGGCATGATTCTCCGTCCCGTCTCGCAGGAAGACCTCCGCGAGTCCGACGCCCTCCCCGTGCTCGACCTCAACAAATTGGGCATTGCGCCGGAGCACCGTCCCGCCATCCACGCCGCCGTCGCCGAACTCCGTCGCCAGGGCTTGGAGATTATTGTGCGGGAATGAGCCGTTGAGATTCGTCGCACTTTTTCAAGATTATCTTTTTGCGGAAATTTCGCCGATGCGTTCATGCTTTGTCACGGCGGAATTTCCGCTTTTTGTGTGGATTGCCGAGGCTGTGCAGATAAAGCCCCAATAATTGCGGCTCATCTGCAAAACCCTGTGTCAATTGGAAAAACAAAATATTGCTGTCCGGTAAAAGTTGTTTCATCCGGATGGTGAGTGCTGAAAGCACGAA
>JBJEAG010000061.1:0-2595 GCA_051868855.1 Alloprevotella sp.
GAGGGCGCAGGGAGTGTACTGAAGTACATGACCAAGCCCGAAGCCGACAGCAACGTTACAGATTGGCTATTATGACGTCACTTCTTCCGAAGCTGCTTCAACACGGGAAGCAGGGCGGGAAGCATGAGCAGGACGCAAAGCGACACTCCGCCGAAACGAAGCCATAAATCTTCGAGAGTGCAACACCACAAACCGAGGGCGAGACACAAGCCGGGGAGAAAACAACGAAGAAAGGTGAAACGGTCCATGCGCCAGCCATAGCGCAAGCGATAGACCAAAGACAGGGCGCACAAATCAAAAACATGGGCGGCGGAAAGCCCTAAACCCGCGCCGAGAAGTCCGCCGAGCATATAACCCCAAGAAACCGCGGCGCAGAAAACGAGATTGTAGAGAATCTCCATCGCCATGTAGGTGAAAGCGTCGCCGCGAGCGAGGGAGAGATACGCCACGGGGGTATAGATGGCTTTGACATACATCGCCCCGGCAGCGCAGAGCGTCATGGGGATGATGAGGAGGAACTCGCCGCTGTAGAGCAAGGGGACAATCCACGGCAGACAGGCGCAGAAGACGAGGAGGAAAGGCGCGGTGAGCGTGACGAGCGTGACGATTTGCCGATTGATGGTGGCGTTTGCCTCGCGGGGCGTCAATGCCACCGCGGAGAGGCGGGGAAAGAAGTCGGCGTCGAGGGAGGTGAAAAGAACGCGGACGTAGCTGACCGTGAGGGTGATGCCGGCGGCATAGAAGGCAATCATGCTCCAACCGCCCTCGGAGCGCAACAGCACGCTGCGAATGAACAACTCTGCCCAACCGGCGACGATGCCGGCAACGACATAGCCGAAGCCAAGGCGCAACATGGGGAAACCGCAGCGAAGATGGCGCCGACGGAGGCTGCCCAAACGATAGGGAACAAGGCGGCGGCTGAAACGGAAGGGAATGAGCCACGAAACGAAGGTGACGCCAAGCGCTGCCCAGAGCACGCCGGGAATGCCGAATGAGACATAGCAAACGGCACTGACCAACAAACCGACGACTGCCACGGCGACGCCGACGCGCGTCAAAGAGTCGATGCAACGAAAGGCGCGGAGAATGGCGGTTTCACAAAACGTGAGGGTGGAAAACGCCACGGCGGGGGCGAGGCAGGCAAAGGAAAGGGCGTGGGAAGGCGACTCCGTCATCAGCCAACTGAGGGGCACGGCAAACACGGCGGTGACGGCGGCGCCGAAGAGGGCGAGCAGCAATGCCCAGGTGCGGACAAGGCGGACATGGCGGTGAAGACGCGCCTCACCGACGCCCTGCTCGCGGAGCTCGGAGATGCGACGCACGGCGGTGAGTCCGATGCCGAAATTGGTGAGTCCGCCGACGGCTTCAATGAGTTTGGCAAACAAATCGGTCAAACCCAAACCGACAGTCCCGACGCAGAGGACCGCAATCTTGTTGCGACCAATCGAAAGCAGGATGTTCAACACCTGCACCGCACCGAGCAAGCCGGTGTTCTTGAAGGTCTCGCGGAGGGATAACAAGGCGGAAGATATACAATATTATATATAGGAAGAATCTGAACGAAACACTTAAAAAGATGGTCGGAACTTTAGGCAATAGACGCTAAAACTTCATGCAATAGACATTTGTCTCACGAGGTTCAAAACCAAGGCTGCGATAGAGGGTGTTGGCGGCGACGCGCTCGGGACGGGAGGTGAGATAGACGCCCTTGGCTTTTCGCAGACGAGCCCGCCGGATGAGCTGGAGGAGGAGCAACTTCCCGTAGCCGCGGCGGCGCACCGACTCGTCGGTCACGACGTCTTCAATCCAGGCTTTCCGTCCCGTGGGCGAGGTGCAGAGACAAAGGCTTGCCATGCCGCAGATGCCGTTTGCGTCATCTTCAATGAACCACACCTCGGTGCAGCCGTTCGCCACGAGACGGCGAAGGGAGTCCGGCGTGTGGAGAACGGGATGCGCCGTGAGTTGAGGCAGCAGACGATTGACAGCATCGGTAAGGTTGGCAGGACGGAGGTCAGCGGCGGACGCACCGCCCGAAAGCATCTTGGCGCTGAGGCGGAACACACGAGGAGCGAGGGGAGCATAAGCCATGGCGTGAAGCGAGCGATGAAGAACGGGGTGAACAAAATCGGGAGCTATCTCGGCGAGGGGTTCGAGCACGAAGCGGCGCGAGGCGATGTGCGGGTGGGGAATCGTGAGTCGCTCGGAAGAAAGGACGGTGTCGCCGAGGAAGAGGATGTCTATGTCAATCGTGCGGTCGAAGTGTTCCCCATTCTCGCTCTTCCGGCTCCGCCCCAGGTCACGCTCGATTTCCTGCGTGAAATCCAGCAGGGCGAACGGCTCCATCGAAGCCTCAAACGCCACTGCCGCATTGAGAAAACGGTGGGACGACACGAAATCCACGGGTTCCGTCTCAAGAAAAGAGGACACCGCCACAGGACTTCCCAGCCGCTCCGACAAACGCCGAATCGCCTCGCGCAGCATCGCCGCCCTGTCACCCAAATTGGAACCGAGACCAAGGAGAATCATTTCGCCGACAAACGTGATTTATGAGACATCATTCGGAAAGGAGCTGCGACGCCTTGAACCGCGCCGCAG
>JBJEAG010000061.1:2695-3765 GCA_051868855.1 Alloprevotella sp.
TCGTAGGCATGCATCGTCTGTTCGTAGCCACCGAAAGCCGTGGTGAGCATGAGCAGCGTGGAGTAGGGGAGATGGAAGTTGGAAAGCATGGAGTTGGCAACGCAGAAGTCGTAGGGCGGGAAGATGAACTTGTTGGTCCAGCCTTCGAACTCTTTGATGCGCATGTCCGCGCTGCACGCTGTTTCGAGCGCCCGTTGCACCGTGGTGCCGACGGCGAGCACATTGCGTTCCTCATCCTTTGCTTTGTTCACGAGCCGGCAGCACTCCGCATTGACGAACATCTGCTCGGAGTCCATCTTGTGTTTCGTCAGGTCCTCGACATCGGTGTTACGGAAATTGCCGAGTCCGCAGTGGAGCGTGACATAAGCAGCCTCGATGCCTTTGATTTCCATGCGCTTCAACATTTCTCGAGAGAAGTGGAGACCGGCAGTGGGAGCCGTGACGGCACCTTCGTGGCGGGCGAAGAGGCACTGGAAACGTTCGAGGTCCTCGGGTTCGCTTTCGCGTCCAACAAAGCGGGGAATGGGAGCTTCGCCCAGCGCAAAGAGGGCACGCTTGAACTCATCGTGGTCGCCATCGTAGAGGAAGCGAAGCGTACGTCCGCGACTCGTTGTGTTGTCAATCACTTCAGCCACGACGGAGTTGTCTTCGCCAAAGTAGAGTTTATTACCGATTCTGATTTTTCGAGCCGGATCAACCAGCACGTCCCACAGACGGAGTTCCTCATTCAGTTCGCGCAAGAGGAAAACCTCGATGCGTGCGCCCGTCTTTTCCTTGTTGCCATACAAACGAGCGGGGAAGACCTTGGTGTCGTTGAAGACGAAGACGTCGTGTTCGTTGAAAAAATTCAGAATGTCCTTGAACATGAGATGTTCAATGTCACCGGTGGAACGGTGGAGCACCAACATTCTGCTTTCGTCGCGGTGAGGAGCAGGATATTTTGCAATCCTTTCTTCCGGAAGTTTGTACTTGAATTGTGAGAGTTTCATGTGACGAGTAGTATTTGGGGGCGGCAAAGCCGCAATGGTTTAAAGGTAAAGAAGGGTAGAGAAGGGTAGAGAAAGTAGAGA
>JBJEAG010000062.1:0-3743 GCA_051868855.1 Alloprevotella sp.
CGAAATAACCAACCATAACCAATAAATCCATGAAACGACTCATCAGTTCTTTCCTTCAACGCGGAATATGCATGCTCCTGCTCGCCCTGCCGGCAGCACTGCTTTCCGCTCAAACGACTTATGAAATCTATCCCATTCCTCACCAGATCTCTTACACCTCCGGGAATCTTCGCTTCACCGAAGAAGTGGAGGTGATTTGTGGGGAAGGCATTGACCAAGCCACGAAGAACCGTGCAGAAGAGGTGCTCAAAGCCCACGGTCTGAGAGCCAACTTCATTGACGCTTCCACCGGAGACCCCGTTTCCGTCCTGCTGCTTGGCATCAACGGAGAAGACTCCGAAGCGAATACCATGGTTGACGTCTTTGGACTCTCCAGAGAGGTTTTCAACGTGCCCGACAAATTTGACCGCCACCTTCTCCACGTGCGTGACAATGGCGAACAAATAGCCTCTACTGTCATTTTGGGCGAACACACCGACGCTGTCTTCTTTGCGCTCGCCTCACTCGAACAAATGTTGGACAAAGGCACCGAGAATTTGTCCGGCGTCACCATCAACGACTACGCCGACATGCAAAGCCGCGGTTTGGTGGAAGGTTACTATGGCTATCCCTACAGCATCGAAGTCAAGAAAGACCTCATGCAATTCATGAAGCGCTACAAGATGAACACCTATCTCTACGGCGCAAAGAGCGACCCCTATCACTCTCAGTATTGGAAAGACCCCTACCCCGCTTCCATCACTGCCGAGCAGGAAGCCAATGGTTGGCTCTCGCAGGACATGGTGAAAGAACTCGCCGAGACCTCGCAAGCCACCAAGGTGAACTTCATCTGGGCGATTCACCCGGGCAACGACTTCATCTACAGTTCCACGGTCATCAACGACATCATGGGAAAATATGAGAAGATGTACAATCTCGGCGTGCGCCAGTTTGCTGTCTTCGTCGATGACGTGGGTGTGCCCTCCAGCGACGCCGACGTGCAGAAGAACGCTGACCAACTCACCGCTCTTCAGCGTGCCATTGAAGCAAAGTGGAACACCGCTGGCGCTGCTGCCGCCGACACCGTGCGCCCCTTGCACTTCGTTCCGCAGATTTATTGCACGGGCTTCGCTTCCTCCACGGAACAATACAACAAGTTCTTCCAAGCACTTGCCACCACTCCCTCCTACGTCACCATCTACACCACCGGTGCCGGCGTTTGGAGCGTGCCCAACGAAACAGACTTCAATGCACCGCGCCAGCCGCTCGGACGCAAAGTCGCTTGGTGGTGGAACTATCCCTGCAACGACAACGCCGACGGTCGCATCTATCCGATGGACATGTACTCCAACTTCATCGACCTTCCCTCCGTTTGGAACAACGCCACCCTTCCTTCCGAGCTCATCGGTGGCATCGGCATTGTCAGCAATCCCATGCAACAGGGCGAAGTGGCAAAGACACCGCTCTTCAGCGTGGCTGACTATGTTTGGAACACCGCAGGCTTTGACAACCTGACTTCCTACGATGCTTCTTTCAAACCCATCGTCCCCGTGACGGAGGCTGCAAGAGAGGCATATAAATATCTCGCGCCCTATCTGAGAACCAACGAGAACTCCGGTCTTTCCACCCTCATTTCTTCCTATAAGTCCAAAGGCGACCCGACGGAGCTGAAGGAACGCATGACGGAAATCATCAACCAAAGCGCCGCTCTCAAACTGCTCTCTTCTTCTGAAAACGAAAGCGAACGCCTGCTTTGGAACGACCTCAAGCCTTGGGCACTGAAACTGGAAGCCATGGCGAAACTGACCTACAACCTCCTCGACGCCCTTGCCGCCGATGAAGCACAGGTGGAAACGCTGGCAAGCCTCTGCCTCGAAGCCAAGATGATGAACGACAAAGCGGAATATCGCGTCGATGCACTGGAAGGCATGGGCACCGCCATCTCCGTTTCCAACAACGCCACCCTTCCCTCTCAGCAGTACATTGCTCCCTTCATCAACTATCTCGTGGAAAAAGCCGGAGAGAAATTGGAAGGAAACATCACTGACATCTCTGCCCACAAAGGCATCACGAACCAAGAAGGAACCCTCCCCCGTGTGTCAGGAGTCTCCATCCTTGCTGTCTCAGCCACACAAAGAATGCTCCAACCCGGAAAATACATGGGCATTCAACTCAAATTGCCAACCTATGTCAGCAAAATCACCGTGGCTGACACGCTCTACACGAACCACACCGTGCTCTACAGTCAAAACGGAAAAGAATGGAAAAAAATCTCTGCCAACATCACCGAGCCTTCCATTCCCGTGCGCTACGTCGTGGTGGTGAACGACACCGAAGCCCCCAAAAGCCTCCGCCTCACTACCAGCAGCATCAAGGTTACGATGCCCGACGCCATCACCATTGACGCCACCAACAGCACCATCCCCGACGGAAACATTTGGGAGAATCACAACAAGGAGCTCATGTTTGACGGCGACTACACCACTTTCGTCTGTCTCAACAAAAACCAAAGCAACAACGATGCCTACACGTTGAAGCTCAATGCGGAAAAAACAATCAAAAAAGTACGCATTGCCATGGGCACAGTCAACGGCGACTACATGACCGAGGGAAAGGTGCAAATCTCCACCGACAACGTCAACTGGACTGACCTCTTTGTCAAAGGCTCGCTCAGCACGACCTACACGCTCTCCCTGCCGCAGGTCGTGACCTACAACGACGAAGTGAAACTCTGCGACTTCAGCGGCGGCAACCAAAAGGCAAGATATGTCCGTCTCCTGCTCTCCAAAGCCAACACTTCCAAATGGATTCGCCTCTACGAGATTGAAGTGAACGGTTCCGGCACTGACTCCGAAGGTCTTGCCACCGATGATTTCGACGCTCCGCTCCCGGGCATCGCCGACCCTGCCTCTTTGGTCAAGATTGGAGGCGGAAAGAGCATGACCTATCATTTCATTCAGCCGAACTTCCTTGACGGATTCTACCTCGCCGCCAACCCCGAAGGTATGACCGGCGTCACCGCTTCCGTCACCTCCGACGGCACGAACTGGACAGAACTGCCCGTGCAGTTTGCCTCTTCCGTGACCTACGTGGACATGACAGCCCACAAAGACGCCACGGCTCTTCGTCTGAACTGGACCGGCAATGCTCCGAGCATTCTCGACATCTTCGAGGTGCCCAACGCCACCGAAAGTCCCGAGATGACCGGCATTCGCGACCTCACTTTCTCCTCCGCTTCCCGCCCCTTTCTGTTTGTGGAAGGCGGTCTGTTGAAAGCCGTGTCCGACAAAGGCATTGCGTCGGTGGAAGTCTTTTCGATGGACGGAAAGAAACTCTCCTCCCGCTCGGGAAAAGGCAACCACAGCGTGTCGGTCTCTCTCGCCGGAACGAAGAAACAGAGCGTCGTGGTTCGTGCCCGTCTGACCGACGGCTCTTCCATCGCCTCCAAGATTCTTCTTCCCTGAAATCATCTCTCGCTTCGGCGAAAGAAATGGAAATATCAACAACTTCAATGGTCTCTCCCACTCTCTCGGGCGAGACCTTTTTTGTGTTTGTAAAAAAATAAACGAATGAGTTTTTTCACGCAGAATGGAAGGATTTTTTGACCACGGATTGAACAGATGAAACGGATTGACCGAATGATTTTGTTTCGAACAAAAATTATTCACGAATTAAATCACGAATTCCACCTAATTAATTTCGCGTACCAAGCCTTGGTATTCGCGTACCAAGCCTTGGTATTCGCGTACCAAGCTTTGGTATTC
>JBJEAG010000063.1:0-16146 GCA_051868855.1 Alloprevotella sp.
GAGGTGCTGCCAGTTAGACCTTGCAGTAGGAACGAGTATGAATAATGCAGGTTAAAGGTCAGACACCGTAGCTGAAGAGGTCGATGTAGTTGTAGAACACGCCGCCGAGACCGAGGACAATCACGCCGAGGATGCAAAGCGCGAGGGCGATGCGGGTGTAGTTGTCGGAACGGAAAGTCGGGATGGCTTCACCTGCCGGCTGCTTGATGTACATTGCCTTGACGATGAGCAGGTAGTAGTAGAGCGAGATGACGGTGTTCGCCAACGCGATGAAGACGAGGAGCGGATAGCCCGCCTTGAAAGCCGCCATGAAGACGAAGAACTTCGAGAAGAAGCCTGCGAAGGGCGGGATACCTGCCAAGGAGAAGAGGCAGAGCGTCATGAGGAAGGCGAGTTTCGGGTTGGTGGAGTAGAGTCCGTCGTAGTCGCTGATGAGAATTTTGCCACTGTTCTCTTCCACGGAGGTCATGACGGCGAAAGCACCGAGGTTGCTTACCATATAGACCAAAAGATAGAAGACAAGAGCGGTCATGCCCTGTGCCGTGCCGTCCATGAGCGCGAGGACGAGGTAGCCCGCCTGGGAAATGGCAGAGAACGCCATGAAGCGCTTCAGGTTGTTCTGACGGATGGCGAAGAGGTTGGCGACGGTGATGGAGGCAACGATAATCCAATAGAGTCCCGTGTTCCAACTGTACATGAGGTCTCCGGCGCAGAACGCCTTGATGAAGACGGTGAGGAGCACGAAGGCGGCAGCGCCTTTGGAAATGACGCTGAGGAAAGCAGTGACGGAGGTCGGTGCGCCTTCGTAAGTGTCAGCCGTCCAAAGGTGGAAGGGCACGAGAGAAATCTTGAAGCCCATGCCGGTGATGAAGAGGACGAGACCGAAGATGGAGAAGGCAGAACCGTCGAGGAGCATGCTAATCTCATTGAAATAGAGGGAGCCGGTGGCACCGTAGATGAGAGAGATGCCATAGAGCAAGAGGGCACTGCTGAAGAGAGCGAGGAGGATGAACTTCGCTCCGGCTTCGGCGCTTTCGTGTTTCGTCTTGTCAAAGGCAATGAGGGCGGTCATGGGCACGGAAGCCAACTCAAGACCGATGAAGAACATGAGGAAGTGACCGGAGGCAATCATGAGATACATTCCCAGAAGCGTGAAGAGGGCAAGCATGTAGAACTCACCTTGTTTCACGAGGTTTTCCGGACGAGAGAGCCACTTGTGCGCCATGAGGAAGACGACGAGCGTTCCCACGCTGAGGATGCTCTTGACGATGGTCATCATGGGCGTGTATTGATACATTCCGCCGAATGCCTCCGTGGCGGTGGCACAGGAGCAGGGCAGCAGATTGAGCGCGGTGTGAATGCCGAGAAGGACAACGGGGAGGCAGGTGTTGTAGATGCCTTTTCCGCTTTTCTTGTCGGGACAGAGAAAGAGGTCTGCCACAAACAGAATGAGAATGACTGCCAGCAGCGAGAGCTCTTCGTGCATGAGAAGAAATTGTGAATAGTCCATATTATATTATAAAGCTGCGTGAATGTGGTTGACAATGGGCAGAACGCCGTCGTTAATCATGTCGCTCACCCAGAGCGGAGCCATACCGAGCGCTGCCACACAGAGAATGAGGCAGATGACGGCGAAGCGTTCGTCCCAAGTGGCGTCGGTCAGTTTGAGATGATGCTCGTTGGTGCAGGTGCCGTAGAGAATCTTGCCGACAACTCGCAGGATATAGACCGCGGTGATGACGATGGAGCAGCAGGCTGCGATGGTGAGCACGCGATGGAAGGTGTCAGCGTTCTGGAAAGAACCGACGAAGATGGTCATTTCAGCAATGAAACCGGAGAAACCGGGAAGTCCGAGGTTGGCAAGACCGGCGATGATGTAGCCCACGGAAAGGAAGGGCATGATGCGCATGAGACCGTTCAACTCGCGGATGTCACGAGTGTGGGTGCGACCGTAAATCATACCAATCAAAGCAAAGAAGAGGGCGGTCATCAAACCGTGGCTCAACATCTGAAGCACGGCACCGGTGCAGGCAGTCTGGTTAATCATCAAGATGGCGAAAAGCACGAGACCGCAGTGGGACACGGAGCTGTAGGCGTTGATGTATTTGAGGTCGGTCTGCACGCAGGCAGAGAACGCACCATAGACCACAGAGATGCCGGTGAGGATGAGGAAAATCCAAGCCAGTTCGTTAGCGGCTTCGGGCATGAGATACATGGCAATGCGGAAGCAGCCGTAACCTCCAAGCTTCATGAGCACACCGGCGTGAAGCATGGACACTGCCGTCGGGGCGGAAGCGTGACCGTCGGGGCTCCAAGTGTGGAACGGGAAGAGAGCACCGAGGACACCGAAGCCGATGAAGGTCAGCGGGAACCAAATGTACTGCTGCGCCACGGGGATGGCGTGGGCGCCGCCGAGCTGGTTGGCGATTTCATAGAGGTTCATGGTCTGACCGCCGGCGCCGTAGAAGATGCCGAAGATGCCGCACATGAGGAAGGCAGAACCACCCATGAGCATGAGCGTCAGTTTCATGGCTGCATATTCTTTCTTGCCGCTGCCCCATACGCCAATGAGAAGATACATCGGGATGAGGGCGATTTCATAGAACATGAACATGGCGAACATATCGACGCTGATGAAGAAGCCGAAGACACCGAGGCTCAGGAGGGTGAACCAGAGGAAATATTCTTTCGTGAGGGGTTTGAGCTGCCAAGAGGCGAAGGTGCCGGTGAAAACGATGACGGCAGAGAGCAGCAACATGGCGACACTGATGCCATCGACTCCGACAGAGTATTTGATGTGGAGCGGTTCAAACCAGGAGAAAGAAGCCTGATAGAGGAACTCCTCGGTTTGTCCTGCTGCGCGGTCGCCGAGGAAGATGATGGTGAGATAGGCTGCCAAGACGAGCAGGGCACTGCTTCCGGTCACCATGACGGCGCGCACTCCCTTGATGTCGCGTGCCAGCCAGAGACCGAGCAGCATGACAAGGGGGATGAGTACGAATAATGAAAGGAAATTCATGTTGGATGTATGTTTTGGGATTAACCAATCAAATTTATGCGAAAATCATGATGGCGAGCAGAGCGAGAGTGCCAAGCAAGAAGACGAAAGCGTACTTCTGAACGGAACCGCTTTGGAATCCGCGGATGGCAGTGCTCAGACCGTTGGTGCCCCACGCCAGGAAGTTGAAGAAGCCATCGACAATGCGGCGGTCAAACTTCGCAATGGGTGTGCTGATGTGGGCAAAGATGATTCTGTGGGTGACAAACTGATAGACCTCGTCCAGATAGAAGCGCTTGTATGCCCAGCGGTGGAGTTTCTGGAACTTCTCAGCCAAAGCGTCGGCTTTGGGCTGACGTTCGCCGATGTACATATAGGTCGCGAGGAAGATGGAGGCAACAGCAATGATGATGCTCGTGCCTGCCACGTTCCAGTCGAGGTGGATGTCATAGAGCATGTTGTCGGCGCTGACGAAGTGACCGAAGGGAATGAAACCTGCGACACAGGTCACGGCGGCGAGGAACATGAGCGGGAAGGTCATGGTCAGCGGAGCCTCGTGGGGAGTGTGCTCTGCATGGAGTTCCTTGTTCTCCGTACCCCAGAAGATGCCGAAGTAGAGGCGGAACATGTAGAACGCGGTCATGGCAGCGATGGCAGTCATAATCCAACCCATGGCAGGCATGTAGGCAAAGGCGGCAGTCAGGATTTCATCTTTTGAGAAGAAGCCCGAGAAGGGAGGAATGCCGCTGATGGCGAGGCAGGCGATGAGGAAGGTGATGTGCGTGATGGGCATATACTTTCTCAAACCGCCCATGGCAGACATTTCGTTGCTGTGGACAGCGTGGATGATGCAGCCGGCGCCAAGGAAGAGCAATGCCTTGAACATGGCGTGGGTGAAGAGGTGGAACATGGAAGCCATGAAGCCGAGAGAACCGATGTGTTCGTGACCGGTGGTGTACTCATAGCAAACGCCGAGAGACACCATCATGAAGGCAATCTGCGAAATGGTCGAGAACGCCAGCACACGCTTGATGTCGCTCTGGCAGCATGCCACGGCGGCAGCATAGAAGGCAGTGAAAGCGCCAATCCAAGCGACGATGTGGAGCGTACCGGGAGCATATTCAATCCAAAGCGGGAAGAGACGCGCAATCTGGAACACACCGGCAACCACCATGGTGGCAGCGTGGATGAGAGCAGAAACAGGCGTCGGACCTTCCATGGCGTCGGGCAGCCAGATGTGCAAGGGGAACATGGCACTCTTGCCGGCACCACCGATGAACATGAGGAAGAGGCTGATGGGAAGCATGGCAGCACCCGCAGCGAAACCGTCCTGACTGAAGTCAAAGCCGAACGACTTGCAGTAGTAACCGTAGATGAGGATACCGATGAGGAAGAAGAGGTCGGCGAAGCGGGTGACGATGAATGCCTTCTTGGAAGCCGCGATGGCAGCGGGAGACTGGTAGTAGAAACCAATCAAGAGATAGGAAGAAACACCCACCAACTCCCAGAACATATACATTTGGAAGATGTTGGTTGCCACAACCAATCCGAGCATGGACATGGTGAAGAGACTGAGGAAAGCGTAGTAGCGCTGGAAGCCGCGTTCACCGTGCATGTAGCCGAAGGAGTAGATGTGGACCATCAGAGAGACGGTGGAGATGACGATGAGCATCATGACCGAGATGGGGTCAAGGAGGATGCCCATGTCAAAGCTGAGACCGTTCACGAAGAAGGGGAGCCAGGTGACGTTGTAGGGAATGAGCGTCGGGAGCGCACCTTCTGCCGTGCGGGCGGTCTGGAAGAAGTATTCGTAGGCAGTTTGGTAAGACAGCAGTGCCACTACCGCCAACACAGCAGTGCCGACGAGGCCTGCCGCTTTGTGGCTGAACCATTTTCCAAACACTCCGAGGAGGAGGAAGGAGAAGAATGGCAGCAAGAGGATGAGAATTGTTGATTCCATAGTCATTCGTAGTGTTTTTACTGTTTTACCACTTCATTTTTTCAAGTTCATCGACCTGAATGTTCTTGAGCATTCTGTAGATGTTAATCATGATGGCGATGGCGATGGCACTTTCAGCAGCGGAGATGGCGATGCTGAAGAGCGCGAAGAAATAGCCTTCGTAGCCGTCAGGATAGAGCATTCTGTTGAACACGGCGAAGTTGAGGTCGGTTGCGTTCAGCATGAGTTCGACGGAAAGCAAAATGGCGAGTGTGCTTTTGCGGGTCAGGAAACCAAAAACCCCCGCGAACATCATGACTGCTGAAATGATGAGCATATATTCCAGATGAATCATAGTTTGTTTGTTGCTTTTGAGGGTTTAACGTTTGCGTGCAATGATGAGTGCTCCGACGATGCAGGCGAGCAACAGGATGCTGACAGCTTCGAAGGGGAGGAGATAGCCGCCTTCTCCGGTGGAAAGCATGTGGTCGCCAATGGAGCGGATGGAGGTCACGGCGTTGGGGCATTCCACGGGAGCGGTGAGCACCTGCGCCTTGAACTGCTGGGTGAGAACGATGGTGATGAAGGCTCCGAAACCGACAAGGCTGAGGAGGAGACCCCACGAAGCGTCTTTCGCTTTGCGCTTGAACGTTTCGTCCTTGGCTCCTTCAGTCAGCAGGATGGAGAACACGTAGAGCACGATGATGCCGCCGGCATACACCATGACCTGCACTGCTCCCAAGAAGGTGAAGCCCATCAAGAAATACAGCCCCGCCGTGCCAAGCAGCACGAAGAGCAGATAGGTGGCAGCACGAACGATGCTCTTGGTCATGACTGTCGCCAGCGACGACAAGACAATCAGCACTGCCAAAATGACGAACATGATGTTTTGTGAGTCCATTGAATGAATTTGTTGTGGGTTGTGCCCTTTCAAAGGGCGTTTTAGGGAGGAGTTCCGATTTCAAGGTGGAAGGAACGCCTCTCAAATCAAAGTGTCACTTTTTCTCTTCCACCTTGGAGCCTTCGCGGTTGAGCACCTGCACCAGTTTGGAACGGTCGAAGACTGCGTTCTCATAACTTTGGTTGAAGGCGATGGCACCGTGAGGACAGGCTTGGGTGCAGAGTTGGCAGAACATGCAAGAGCCGAGGTCATACTCATACTTGACGAGACGCTTCTTTTTCTTGCCGTCCTCTGTTTCATAAAATTCACTTGTCACCTTGATGGAGCCGTTGGGGCATGCCATCTGGCAGAGACCGCAGCCGATGCACTTGTGCTCGTTGGCTTCGTTGTGTGGCATGCTGAGACTGCCTCTGAAACGTTCAAACATGGTGTTGGTGGCACGGTTCTCCGGATATTGTTCGGTGATTTTCGGCGTGAAAAATTCGCGCATGGTGGTTTTGAGTCCCGTGCTCAAACTTTTCAGTGCCGAGGCAATTCCGCCGATATAACTTTTTTCTTCCATGTGTTTTGTTGGGTTTGTCGGGCATTTTCAAAGTTGATTCGTGGATTCTGCCCGGAGGGGAGCGGAGGCAGGCAGGGCGAGCGTTCGTCAGCCGGCGTTCCGTCTCCTACACATATAATATATTATAAGGTCCAGCCCATTGCCACGCAAACAGCCATGAGCACGAGGTTCACCATCGTGAAGGGCACGAGATACTTCCACTCCAGACTCAGAATCTGGTCGATTCGCAAGCGGGGGAAGGTCCAGCGAAGCCACATCAGCAGGAACACGACGAAGAAGGTCTTGCCAATGAACCAAACGGCACCGGGGATGAGGTCCATGACGTGGTTGAAACCGTCGAGACCGGTGATTTGCAACGGAGCCCAGCCGCCGAGGAACATGGTGGAAGCCATGCCGGCGCAGATGAAGAGGTTCAGATATTCGGCAAGGTAGTAGTAGCCGAAGTGCATACCGGAGTACTCGGTGTGATAGCCGGCAGTCAATTCGCTTTCTGATTCCGGAAGGTCGAAGGGACCACGGTTACACTCCGCATTGCCTGCCACGAGATAGATGAGGAAGGCGATGACGGCGGGGATGTGGCCGCGCACGATGTTCCAACCGTTGACATACTGGTCAGTGCAGATCTCGCTGAAGGACATGGTGCCGGTGAGGCAAATCATGGCGAGCATGGTCAGTCCGATGGAGAGTTCGTAACTGATGATTTGCGCACCGCTTCGCATGGCACCGATGAGAGAATACTTGTTGTTGCTACTCCATCCGGCAAGCAGGATGCCCACCACGCCGATGGAGGAAACAGCCAGAAAGAAGAACACACCGATGTTGAAGTCGATGATGTGGGCTCCCTGATTCCAAGGCAGACAGGCAAAGGTCACCATGGAGGCGGTCACCACGAGGAACGGAGCCAAATTGTGGAGGAAAAGATCCGTCTGACGCATCGTGATGATTTCCTTGGTGAGCATCTTGAACACGTCACTGAAGACTTGGAGCAAGCCCCACTTTCCCACACGCATCGGACCGAGGCGGCATTGGAAGAATGCACACACCTTGCGTTCCATGTAGATGAGTGCAATGGCAAACACGGCATAGAGAGTGATGATGACCAACGCCACGAGGATGCTTTCGGTGAGGATGGCTCCCCATTCCGCAAAGCCGCAGGTGTTGGTGAGAAAACCGTGCAACCAAGTTGATATGGTTGAGAAGTTAAACATGATGTTTTGCTTTATGTGTTAAAGAGTGAACGAGACTGACTTGTCGGCGACGGAGCGCTTCTCAGTCACGACTCAACGAAATGAATTTAACGGTCCACGTCGGGCACCACGTAGTCCACAGTTCCGCCGATGGTGATGAGGTCGGCAATCATGTGGTTGCGACAAGCAGTGTCCATGACAGCCACCAGAGGAAGTCCGGTGGAGCGATAGTGCAGTCGGTAGGGGCTCTTGTCGCCCTTGCTTTCGATATAGACTCCAAAGCGTCCGCGGCTGCCTTCCACTTCGCTGAAGAACTTTCCGGCAGGGAGTTTGATGATGGGTTTCATCTTCTCGCGGTAGTTGCCTTCGGGGATGTTGTCGATGAGTTGCTCGATGATGTTGAGACTTTCGAGAATCTCGTCGAGACGAATCATGTAGCGTGCGAAACTGTCGCCTTCGGTGCGGGTCACTTCGTTGAACTGCACACGGTCGTAGGCTGCGTAGGGACGAAGCTTGCGCAAGTCGTTGTGCCAGCCGGAAGCACGTCCCGTACCGCCGGTACAACCGAAGGAGATAACCTGTCCTTTCGTCAGGACGCCCACGCCTTTGGCACGATTCTGGAAGATGACATTGCCGGTGAAGATGTCGTGGTATTCCTGAATGTTCTTGCGCATATAAGGAATGAACTCCTTCACGCGCTTCACGAAATTCGGATGCAGGTCAGCCATGACTCCGCCGATGGTGTTGTAGTTCAGAATCAGACGTCCGCCGCAGGTTTCCTCGAAGATGTCGAGAATCTTCTCTCTGTCACGGAAACCGTAGAGGAAGGCGGTGGTGGCGCCCATGTCCTGGCAGAGGCAGGAGAAGAAGAGGATGTGGGAGTCGATACGTTGCAACTCGTCCATAATCGTACGAATCACTTGTACACGGTCACTCACCTCAACGCCCATGGCTTGTTCGATACACATGCAGAGCGCGTGGCGGTTCTGCATGGCGCCGAGATAGTCCAGACGGTCGGTCAGTGCGAGTGTCTGCGGATAGGTCATGCTTTCGCTAATCTTCTCCACGCCGCGGTGGATGTAACCCAAAACGGGGTCAATCTTGCGGATTCTCTCGCCCTCGAGTGCCACGCGGAAGTGGAGCACGCCGTGGGTGGAGGGGTGCTGCGGACCGATGTTCACGACATAGTCATCCTTGTCGAAGATGGTGTGCTCCACGGGAGTCACGGTGCCGTCTTCGTTCAGGTGATATTCGGTCGTCACGTCTGCCAGCGGCTCGTTGGTCATGCGGAGCGGGTTGTTCTCTTCCGTCTTGTCGTCCTTGCGGAAGGGGAAGCCCACCCAGTCTTCACGCATGAAGATGCGGCGCATGTCGGGGTGGTTGGTGAAGACGATGCCGTAGAAGTCATACGCCTCACGTTCGTAGGTGTGGGCAATGTCCCAAAGATCAGCGACAGAGGGCACTTGCGGATTCTCGCGGTCGGTCACGACGCATTCCACGCAGTCCGACTTGCCGGTGGCGGTGTTTTCCACCTGATAGACCACAGCCATGCCGTCTTCTTCTCTATCGACTCCGACGAGGTTCAGCAGGAAGTCCATGCCTTCGTCGTGAAGACGTTTCATTTCTTCGTGGAGTTTGTCTGCTTCCACGCGGCGAGGTTTCAGTTCGTTCACAGCCGGTTTTGCCGGAGCGGCGGGAGCAGCGGGGCGAGCAGCAGGTTTAGCTGCAGCAGCGGCAGCAGCGGGTTTTGCGGCAGCGGCAGCAGGTTTAGCATCTGCGGCGGGAGCTGCTTTCGGAGCGGTCTGTGCCGCTGTTTCGTTGTTCAGATTTTTGATTTCGTCGCTCATGCCTGTTCCTCCTCGTTAAAGATTTCTTCTTCTTTCAATTCAGCATCCACCACGTAGGGGTCTTTTTCCTTGCGGTTCGTCGTGCCGAAGAAGTTTTCGACTTTCACGATGCGCTGGAGCTGCATCATGCCGTAGAGGAAAGACTCCGGTCTCGGCGGACAGCCGGGGACATAGACATCGACGGGAATGATTTTATCCACGCCGTTGAGCACGTGATAGGACTTGTTGAACGGTCCTCCGGAGATGGAGCAACCGCCGATGGCAACGACATATTTGGGGTCTGCCATCTGGTCGTAGAGACGACGCAAGACGGGAGCCATCTTGGTGGTGATGGTACCGCAGACGAGAATGACGTCGGCTTGGCGGGGACTGTTTCGGGTCACCTCGAAGCCGAAGCGGGCGATGTCATAGCGTGCCGCACAGACAGCCATGAACTCAATGCCGCAGCAACTGGTGGCGAAGGTCAGCGGCCAAAGTGAGTTGGAGCGTCCCCAGTCGATGAGGTCGTCCAGTTTGCGCACCACGACGTTTGCGCCGCCGGCATTGAGTTCGGCGACGAGTTTCTCGTAGGTCTCGTTGTCTTTGAAATCCTCGTAGGGGATTGACTTGATTTTTGCTCTTTTCATTGCCATTTCAATGCTCCTTTCCTCCAGGCGTAAGCCAAGCCCAGAACTAAGATGAACAAGAAGAAGAGCACGGCGAGCAATCCGGCTGCGCCCATGGAACGCATCACCACTGCCCAGGGGAAGAGGAACATGGTTTCCACGTCGAACATCAGGAAGAGGATGGCGAAGAGGTAGTAACCCACACGGAACTGCATCCAACTGCGTCCGCGTGTCGGTACACCGCATTCGTAAGCTTCTTCCTTCTGGGCGTTATAGCTGCGCGGAGAAATCAGTTTGGCCAAAACTGTGACCACGCCCACGAACGCCAACCCTGTCAGCAATGCAGTGACAAATAAGGTAAAGTTCATAGCTCTTAAATGTTTATGTGATAATTAATATTGTATTTGTAATGTCGTCGTGTTATTGAAGTCTGTTTGCTTCACATGCTCAAGGCGAAGAGCCACAAGAGGGGCACAAGGAGCGATAAAAGCGGTGCGCGAAACTGTCGTGAGCACACAAGCAAAAACGCTGTGCTCGGGGAAGGATATTTTCCTCAAGCACAGCGTTATGCCGAAAAGGGCAGACAGATTCGTTTATCTGCTGCCATATTGCAAATGTCTTTGACGACCGATGCCTGTGCGGCATCTGTCAGCACGCTCTTTTTCACGTTTGTTCGTCTTTAAGCGTTGCAAAGTTAATGTTTGCAGACGGGCGGGGAAAACTTTTTCTCGTTTTTTTGTTTTTGCGAAGGCATTTTGAGGGGCGTCACCCATAGATTCTCGCCCTCCTTCGTCGGGCTCATCGGACCTTCAGCCCTCGCCATTCGGCTGAAAATAATCAAAACGCTTTTACCGGATAGTAATAATTATCTACTACGGAACGAGCACAGGAAGACGCAAAGCTTATGTCTGTTTTACATCGTAAACGTAAAAAACTCGCAAAAAAGATGACAAAATGTTTGTCGGACGAAAAGAATGCCTTACATTTGCTGCGAAAAATCTAACGAAATCGGTCTTTATGGCATTTCAAGCATCCTTTTACTTTTACGGCTTTTATTTTTACTTTGCCAAAAAAGCAGAGCGGGATGCTGTGTGTCAGACCAAACGATTTGAATGAAACATCTGAGTCCCGCTTCTACAAAGAGGCGGGATTTTTAGTATTATCGTGAACAGACAATCTCTCCCGCGTCGGATTTCTCTCACGCACGTATATATAATAAGGTATATATGCAGACAAGGAGAAGGTCTCGTTCCACAAAAAACGATTATGAAAGAAATCGCCATACAGGGCATCAGAGGTTCGTTCCACGACATCGCCGCCCACCAATATTTCAATCGCGAGGAGGACATCCAACTCGCCTGCTGCGACACGTTCGAGGAACTCTTCCGGAAAATGCGTGAAGACTCTTCCCGCCTCGGATTGATGGCCATCGAAAACACCATCGCGGGAAGCCTGCTCCACAACTACGAACTCCTGCGCGACAGCGGCATGACCATCGTCGGAGAACACAAACTCCACATCGAACACAGTCTCATGTGTCTGCCCGAAGACGATTGGGACACCATCACGGAGGTGAACTCCCATCCCGTGGCGTTGGCGCAATGCCGCGGCTTCTTGGAGAAACATCCGAAGATGAAGGTCGTCGAGGTTTCCGACACGGCGGGCGCTGCCGAGACCATCAGCCGCGAGCAACTCAGAGGTCACGCCGCCATCTGCCACGCCGGCGCTGCTCCGCTCTACGGCATGAAGATTCTCGAGCAGGGCATCGAAGACAACAAGCACAACTTCACCCGCTTCCTCGTTCTTTCCGACCCTTGGGCGGCTGACAGTCTGAGAGACGTGCATCGTTCCGACAAAAGCAGCATGGTCTTCGCCCTGCCCCACGAGGAGGGCTCGCTCTCGCAAGTGCTGAGCATCTTCACTTTCTACAGAATCAACCTCACGAAAATCCAATCTCTCCCCATCATCGGCCGCGAGTGGGAATACCTTTTCTATGTGGATGTGAAATATGACGACTACATGCGCTACCGTCAGAGCATCGATGCCGTGAGGCCGTTGCTGCGCGAACTTAAAATACTTGGAGAATATGAAGGCAAATAACATACAGCCGGCGCAACGCTTGGTGACCGTGAACGAATACTATTTCTCCCGCAAGGGAAAGGAGGTGGCGCGAATGAACGCCGAAGGCAAGAACATCATCTCGCTCGCCATCGGCAGCCCGGACCTTCCGCCCTCGCCCGAAACCATCGAAACGCTCTGCCAAGAGGCGCGCAAGGCGGACGCCCACGGCTATCAGCCCACGGCGGGCATCCTCCCGCTGAAGCAGGCGATGGCGGACTTCTACCGCCGCTGGTTCAACGTCACCCTCGATGCGCAAACGGAGATTCAGCCGCTCATCGGCTCGAAGGAGGGCATCCTCCACACCACCCTCGCCTTCGTCAATCCCGGCGAGAAAGTGCTCGTCCCGAATCCCGGCTATCCGACCTACACTTCCCTCTCCCGCCTCCTCGGTTGCGAGGTCGTGAACTACAATCTCCGCCCCGAGAACGACTGGCAGCCGGACTTCGAGGAGTTGGAGCGTATGGACCTCGAAGGAGTGAAACTGCTTTGGAGCAACTATCCGAACATGCCGACCGGAGCACCGGCGCGTCGCGAGACCTACGAACGTCTCGTGGATTTCGCCCGCCGCCACGGCATCGTGGTGGTGAACGACAACCCCTACAGTTTCATCCTCGGGAAGGAGCACCTGAGCATCCTGCAGATTCCCGGCGCCAAGGACTGCTGCATCGAGTTTAACTCCATGAGCAAGAGCCACAACATGCCGGGCTGGCGCGTCGGCCTGCTCGCCACCAACGCCACTTTCGTCAGTTGGATTCTGAAGGTGAAGAGCAACATTGACTCGGGCACGTTCCGTCCGCTCCAGCTCGCCGCCGCCCGCGCCTACGCCAACTCCGACGGCTGGCACGAGGAGTTCAACGTGAAGACCTACGCCCGCCGCCGCGACCTTGCGGGACAAATCATGGATGCGCTCCGCTGCGACTGGGACGCCCGCCAAGTGGGCATGTTCCTTTGGGGACGGATTCCCGAGCGCTATGCCCACGCCGAGGAGCTGACGGAGCGCGTGCTCCACGAGGCTCGCGTCTTCATCACCCCGGGCTTCATCTTCGGCTCGAACGGCGAACGCTACCTCCGCATCTCGCTCTGCGCCAACGAAGAGAAACTCGCCGAAGCCCTGCAAAGAATCAAGGACAGCGGCATCTGACGCGACTTTTTTAGGACTATATTTAGGACTATATATAGGTATAGGCAACATCAAACAGGAATTAGAAATTTCCAAGAAACAAATAACCACAAAAACGAATAATACTTTGGAACTGAATCTGACCCCTCTGAATCTGACCGGCACGGGCGAACAGGACGTGCGCCCCGTGGTCATCGCAGGCCCCTGCTCTGCGGAAACTGAAGAACAAGTGATGAACACCGCCGCGCAGTTGGCAAAGAAAGGCGTGAAACTCTTCCGCGCCGGCATCTGGAAACCGCGCACGAAGCCCGGCGGTTTTGAAGGCATCGGCGAGGAAGGTCTCGCTTGGATGCAGCGCGTGCAAAAGGAACTCCACATGAAGGTCTGCACCGAAGTCGCCACCCACGCTCATGTCGAAGCGGCGCTCAAAGCAGGCATCGACGTGCTCTGGATTGGTGCCCGCACCGTGGCTAACCCGTTTGCCATGCAGGAAATCGCCGACTCGCTCAAGGGAGTCGATGTCCCCGTGCTCGTCAAGAACCCCGTGAACCCCGACCTCGAACTCTGGATTGGCGGACTCCAGCGCATCAATCAGGCAGGCATCACCCGCCTCGGCGTGATTCACCGCGGCTTCTCCACCTACGAGAAGAAAATCTACCGCAACCTGCCCATGTGGCACATTCCCATCGAACTCCGTCGCCGCTGCCCGAACCTCCCCATCATCTGTGACCCGAGCCACATCGGCGGAGCGCGCGAACTCGTGGCACCGCTTTGCCAGCAAGCCATGGACCTCGGCTTCGACGGTCTCATCATCGAGAGCCACTGCAACCCCGACGCCGCCTGGAGCGACGCCAAGCAGCAGGTGACGCCCGACGTGCTGGACTTCATCCTCGACAAACTGGTCATTCGCAACATCACGGAATCGACCGAAAGCCTCGACACGCTGCGCCACCAGATTGACGAAATCGACAACTCGCTCATCGAACTCCTCGCCAAGCGAATGAGAATCAGCCGCGAAATCGGACAGTACAAGAAGGAGCACGACATGACCGTCGTCCAGACCATGCGCTACACCGAGATTCTCGACAAACGCGGCGCGCAGGGCGTGCTCTGCGGAATGGGCGCCGACTTCATCAAGGCGGTCTTCGAGAACATCCACGAAGAGAGCGTCCGCCAGCAGATGGACGTCATGAACAAGGACTGATTCTGAAAAAGGAGAACTTATTTCTTAATCCCCAAGAAACCATGCGCATCCTCATTCTCGGAGCCGGAAAGATGGGCTCGTTCTTCGTGGACCTTCTGAGTTTTGACCACGAGACGGCTGTCTATGACATTGACCCGAAACGCCTTCGGTTCATGTATAACACCCAACGCTTCACCGCCTTGGACGAGATTGACGCCTTCAAACCCGAACTCGTCATCAACGCCGTTTCGCTGAAATACACGCTCGACGTCTTCCGCGAAGTCATGCCCCACCTCCCCGAAGAGTGCATCCTCAGCGACATTTCCTCCGTCAAAACCGGGTTCAAGGAGTTCTACGAGCAGAGCGGCCGCCGCTACGTCTCCACCCACCCCATGTTCGGTCCGACTTTTGCCAACCTCGGAGCACTGAGCAACGAAAACGCCATCATCATCAGCGAGGGGGACTACATGGGACGCATCTTCTTCCGCGACCTCTACAGCCGCCTCGACCTGCACATCTGCGAATACACCTTCGACGAGCACGACAGCACCGTGGCATATTCGCTCAGCATTCCCTTCGTCAGCACCTTTGTGTTTGCCGCGGTGATGAAGCATCAGGACGCGCCGGGCACGACCTTCAAGCGCCACATGAAAATTGCGCGCGGCGTCTTGGGCGAGGACGACTGCCTCCTGCGTGAAATCCTTTTCAATCCCCGCACGGGCGGGCAGGTCGAAAAGATACGCGAGGAACTCGGCACCCTGCTGGACATCATCGACCGCAAGGACGAACCCGCCCTCAACGACTATCTGCAGCGCATCCGCAAAAACATTCGCTGAGGCGGAACACATCATTCACAAGGCTGTCCGACAAGAATCCGGTGAAAAGAATCCCGGGTTTCTTATCGGACAGCCTGTTTTTTGTGATTACGGGGGGTATACTATGTTGCTGTCCGGTAAAAGTTTTACGTTCATTTTCTACGGTGGCGCGGACGCGATGAATCGCGTTTGCAATGCAAAAATAGGAGGTGACGTGTCTCACGTCACCCAGCCACCTGTGAGCGTTTAGTCGGTTATTTGCTGCAATCGGTGGCGCGGACGCGATGAAACGCGTCCCTACCTGCTGACCGCCCTCAAAACATTTATTTTCCAACCATTTACAGCGTCGTCATCAACGAAAAGGTGATGATTGCGGGTAGGGACGCGATTCATCGCGTCCGCCCTGCACGTGGCTACGGTCGGCAATGAAATGAGGACTGTGTGCAGTGGGACACTGCACCTCCTATTTAACCGTCATCGCGTCCTTTTTATACGTAGAAACATTTGAAGAACAAATTACCTGCCAGCCCCAAAAACATCGTTCGCGGACGGCGTGGCAACGTTTCTACACGCCGATTTGACATTTCTGTCTGCTATTCCCGTTAGTGTTCGCCGTTACGGCGGAAAGGTGTTCACCGTTACGGCGAACACGTGTTCATCGTTACGGCGGAAAGGTGTTCATCGTTACGGCGAACACCAACGAATCCCAAGAAAAAAATGACAACTCCCAAGGAAATAATATTGCCACGGCGGAGTCGCTTCGCTCCGGTCTAAGAGTCAAAAAGTCAAAGAGACAAAAAGTCTAAGAGTCGGCGCAGAATCTGTTTTATCTGTGCTATCTGTGTTCAAAAAAAGTTTCGCGGTATCG
>JBJEAG010000064.1:0-3734 GCA_051868855.1 Alloprevotella sp.
GTTATTTTTAATGGTTACGGTCATGCTGTGCAATCTTTTGGGTTGCACAGCACAGAGTCCGAAGTTTGAAAGTCTTGACACGGATGACTTTGAGAAACTGATTGCCGACACGGCGGTGGTGCGCCTCGACGTGCGCACCGCAGAAGAATTTGCGGAAGGCCACATCGTCAACGCTGTGAACATTGACGTCATGCAAGAAGACTTTGAGAAAAATGCTACCACACTCCTGCCCAAAGACAAAATCATTGCGGTCTATTGCCGCAGCGGGAGACGCAGCAAAAAGGCTGCTGAAATCCTTACCGACAACGGGTTCAAAGTGAAAGAACTCAACGGTGGATTCACAGCATGGAGTGAGGCAGGCAAGGAATTCGCGAAATGATGAAACTGGAAGAAGCCATTGTCTATGTCTTGGTGAAACGCAACGGAGGCATGACAACCGACCAGATTGCTGCCACCATCAACCGCCAGCGGCTCCACCTCCGCAAAGACGGAATGCCAGTGACGAGCAAACAAGTCTATGCCACCATCTGCCGCTTTCCCGAGATGTTCACGAAAGAGACGGGAAGAATCATGTTACTGATATGATGAAACAAGTGAAAATCACTGCCGTGCGCAAGGTGCAGCACAAGGACCTGATGGCGCAGTTTGAAAATCCGATTGAGCATGCCTGCGACCTCAATGAGGGACAGGTTTGGATTTGCGAGAACGGACAACATCCCGAAGGGCTCTGTCCGGAGGCTTGGAAAGCGATGAGAGAATTTGTGGAGGCTCTCGCCCGAGGCGAAGGAAACTTCTTCGACGGGTGGATGAAGAACCCGAACAGCGCCATGATTAGTTGTAACGACGGTTTTCGTCCCGTGAGTTTTTACATTGAAACCATCGAATGAAGAAGAAACTACTCATCACCGGAAGCAGCGGCTTCCTCGGGAGTCGGGTGGCATATTTCTACAAAGAAAAGTATGACCTCTTGCTTCCCACGCACAACGAACTCAACATCTGTCGCGAAGAGGCAGTGAGGGCATATCTCGAGGAGCATCGCCCCGACATCGTTGTGCACTGCGCCGCGCTGAGCAACACCTGGTTCTGCGAACAACACCCGGAGGAATCTCACCGAGTCAATGTGCAGGGCACGGTGAGGGTGGCAAAGGCGTGCAAACTCATCGGCGCAAAACTTGTCTTCATGTCCAGCGACCAGGTCTATAACGGTACACCCACACTTGGTTCGCTCAAGGAAGAGGCGATGGTGCAGCCTGTCAATGCCTACGGCCGTCACAAATTGGAGGCAGAGCAACGGACACTGTGGAATCTGCCGGAAGCGGTGGGGTTGCGACTGACATGGATGTATGACCTTCCCGACTGCGGCATGAATCTGAACAGCAATGTTCTGGTCAATCTGCACAACGCTTTTCGCGAGGGAAAAACGATTCAAGCAGCCACCCACGAGTTTCGCGGAGTGACCTACGTTTGGGAAGTGGTTCGAAACATGGAAATGACTTTCAGTCTGCCGGGCGGTATCTACAATTTCGGGAGTGGGAACGTGTTGAACTCCCATGCTCTCTTTCTGAAGGCGGCGGAACTGATGTCTCTCCCCCACCCCGCTGCGTGGATTCTGCCCGATGAAGAGAGATTCAGCGAACAAGTCAGGAATCTGACCATGGATTGTTCTCTAATCGAGCGTCACGACATTCACTTTCCCGACAGCATTGAAGGAATTCGAGAAGCATTGCTGAGACCGTTCCGCACGAAATTAGAAATTTGACAGAAAAACATAAGTGTCATGCAAGACTTTGCAGCCATAGACTTTGAAACAGCCAACACCGAACGAACTTCGGTTTGCGCGGTGGGCGTTGTGATTGTGCGCGACGGGAAGATTGTGGAGAAGTTCTACTCTCTCATCAAACCCGAGCCGAACTACTATTACTATTGGTGCACTCGGGTGCACGGCTTGTGTGCCGCCGACACCGAAAACGCACCCATCTTTCCCGAAGTGTGGAAACAGATTGAGCCTCTCATCGAGGGGCTGCCCTTGGTGGCGCACAACAAATCCTTCGACGAGAATTGTTTGAAAGCCGTCTTTCGGCTCTATCAAATGGTCTATCCCGACTATGAGTTCCATTGCACCTGCATCGCTGCCCGCCGTCGCTGGCGCGGCATGCCCAATAATCTTGACTTGGTGGCTGCACGGTGCGGACATGAAATGACAAACCACCATCACGCCTTGGCGGATGCGGAAGCCTGTGCCGCCATTGCCTTGAAAATACTATAATACAGTAAGAGAGAAGTTTTCATATACTTTCTCTATCTCAAAGTTTATAAAAAGACTTACTATGAATCTATAAAACAAAGTTTCAAGCAAGAAACCGTAATCTATACTCCCATGAAAAAAGCACTCAAACTGATTTTAGGACTTGCCCTTGGTGCCGCCATTGGATATGGTGGAGCCACTTTGCTGATTTGGCTCATTGAACTTGGAAAAGAACCGAGCGCCGGAGACGTTGAAAAAGAATTTGACTGGTGGCTGATGCTCGCCTGCGTTGGACTCACCGTTTTGTTTTTCGTGATAAATTTCTTCTTGCATGTCATTCTTCACGAAGCTGGTCACCTTCTTTTCGGACTTCTCACGCATTACCGTTTCGTTTCTTTCCGTTTCTACAAATGGATGATTGTCAAGGAAAAAGACGGACTGCACTGGCGACGCTATGACATTGCCGGAACCATGGGGCAATGCATCATGACACCACCTACTGACACAAAAGACATACCCTATTTATGGTATAATGCCGGCGGAGTGCTCGTCAACCTTTTCCTCACCCTCCTCGCCATCATTTTGCTCCGAAATTTTGATTGCGACATCGTGGCTTTGACGGCGCTCATCACCATGGCTTTTGTCGGTTTCTTCGTGGCAATCCTCAACGGCATTCCCGTGTCCGTAAATGGTATGAGTAATGATGGGCACAACATACTTCTTCTCATACGTAATCCTGAAAACAAACGCCATTTTGCTGCTTCACTGCAGAGCGTGGCAGCGCTAAGTCGGGGCATAAGGATGCGAGACATGCCCGAAGAATGGTTTGAGGACAAACCGTTACAAGACCCGAGAAACATGTTTGACATGGCGCAGCGCATGATGTGGCTGAGTCGTAAAGAAGACCAAGGAGACTACGAGGAAGCACGTTTGGTTGCAGAAGACATTTCTTCCTTCGGCGAGAAACTCGCACCTGTCTTCCGCAACGAAATCAACGGCGAGCGAGTACTCCTCGAACTGCTCACCACGCGCCGTCACGACTTGGTCAAAACTCTTTGGACAAAAGAACTCGCCGCCTACGTCAAGACCAATGCAAAATATGCTTCGGGCAAACTCGCCATCCTCTATGCCTACGAACTCCTTTATAACCACGACCTTGACGCCGCTGCCGCTCATCGCAAACGCCTCACCAACAACCTCTCCAACTTTGCCAACCCCGGCGAACTTAAAACCGCCTTAGACATGTGTCAAAAAGCGGATGAATGCAGGGAGAAAGAAATGTTGCAATCCGGTGAGAACCATTTTCTCTAAGGATAGTTTGTTTATGAGTCAAAAAACATGACCTATTTCAAAGGTATTTTATCAATAGTTTAAGTTATGGAAACATTCAAAGACGTTATATCAGGCGACCAACTGGTATTGGTCGATTTCTTTGCCACATGGTGTCAGCCATGCAAGATGATGCACCCCATCTTGGAGCAGGTGAAGG
>JBJEAG010000065.1:0-3709 GCA_051868855.1 Alloprevotella sp.
CAGGGCGGACGCGATGAATCGCGTCCCTACAGGACAATCATATTTTACGATGAGGTTTCTGCAGGTAAATAGCAGTGTGACAAATGTTTCAGACATGATCAGCGCGGACGCGATTCATCGCGTCCGCGCCAACGTTATTGCCACCGCGCCACCGCTAAAGCCAATGTTTATATTGGTTTTTGTTTTTCCTAACTGACACGGGGGGTACAGGTGTTCCTCTATTTCCTCCTTTATACACGTCTTTGGGACTTTGTCGGATTGCATCTCAAACACGGACAATATCGGAAGAGCCGAAATGTTCGAATAATCATCAGCTGCCGAATTCTTGCAAACGAGAGTGATGAAAACTATTCTCATTTGCTGAAATAAAAAAATGTGTCACTTCAACGGTGACACATTCTTTTCATTTAGAGAGGTGGGCAAAGATGGATTCGAACCACCGAAGGCGTACGCCAGCAGATTTACAGTCTGCCCCATTTGGCCACTCTGGTATTTGCCCAAGCCTTGTTTTGTGGTGCAAAGGAAAGAATTATTTTTGATATTTCCAAGCGTAGTCCACCATTTTGATGGCGGTGACTGCAAATTCCTTTCCTTTTTGGAGTCTCACTCTTTCTTCGGCTTGCTCGTTGTTGTTGACGGTGAGGAGTCCGAAGATGACGGGAATGTCGCCCTTGGCGTTAAGTTCGGTGAGTCCTTGGGTGACGCCTTGGCAGATGTAGTCAAAGTGAGGCGTGTCTCCTTTGATGACACATCCGATGGCGATGATTCCGTTGACGTGACCGAACTTGGCGAGTTGAGCGGCGGCATAGACCAACTCAAAACTTCCGGGGACACGGTTGATGGTGATGTTCTGCTCTGCCACCCCGTTTGCCACGAGTTCGCTGACAGCCTGTTCAAGCAGGGCGTCGGTGATGTGGTTGTTCCATTCGGTGACGATGATGCCGAAGCGCATCTCGTAGGCATCGGGAATGGGAGTGGTTTGGTTCTCAGCGTAGGAGAAAGTGCTTGAGGACATGTAAGAGCGGAATTATTTGCTGAGTTTTTCGATGTACTTGTCAATCATGGCATCCATCACAGCGTTGCCTTGCTGCTGACGAGAGCAGAGGGGAGCGGTGGGATAGTCTGCTTTGATTTGCTGATAGATTGCCAGTGCTTCGTCGTTCTTCTTCTGGCTTTCGAGGAGCACGCCTGCTTGGAAGAGATATTCAGCGCAGAGTGCGGGAACGTCTGTTGCCTTGGCTGCTTTCTTGAAAGTGTCGATGGCTTTGTCGATTTGCTTGTCGGAGGCATAGCAGTTAGCGAGAGCGAAGAGAGCCTGTGCGGAGACGGTGTTGTCGCCTTTGGTGCTGAACTCTTCGAGACATTTGATGGCTTCCTTGGTCTTGCCGAGTTGATAGTTGCAAAGACCAGCCTGATAGTAAGCGAGGTTGCCGGCGTCGGTGGAGCCGTATTTGTCGATGATGGCTTGCAGACCGAGCGTCTTGCCTTCACCTTTGAGCGCGTGCTCATAGTCTTGCTTCATAATGTAGTTTTGCATGACGATGCCCAAGAGTTCCTGAGCCTTGTCTTCGCGGGGCTTGGAGTAGCCGTAGATATAAGCGAAGATACCGCCGACCACGACGAGGATGGCTGCTGCGGCGATGATGATTTTCTTCTTGTACTTGATGATAAATGCTTCAGACTGTGCGATGCTGTCGTTCACATCCAGCGTTTGTTTGTTTTTTGTAGCGCTCATTTTTATGATTTTTGTTTTGTTTGTTTCTCGTTTTTGCTCGTTTTACGGCGTGATTCCGCAAAGAAGCGGGGCAAAATTACGATTTTCCCCTAAGTTAATAAAGTATTCCGCTGATTTTTTTGAACCTAAGACTGTTTTGGCGACGTTTTGTTGTCTGCTTCGAGCGTAAAGTCTAATTTTGCTTACGCTTATAATATTACTTCGATTCATGTATCTCCGCGAACTGACCATCACCAACTATCGAAACATTGAGGCTGCCTCGCTGTCGTTTTCTCCTTTCATCAACTGTTTTGCCGGCGACAACGGGATGGGCAAGACCAACGTGTTGGACGCCATCTATTTCCTTTCCATCTGCCGCGGTCACATTGCGGTGCGCGACGCCGACAACCTGCGTCACGGTGCTTCGTGTTTTGTCATTGAGGGTGACTATGAGTTCGACAATGGCGGACAGCATCACGTTTTTTGCGGTTACAAGCAGGGCGGACGAAAGACCGTCAAGACGGACGGCAAGGACGTGAAGAAACTTTCGTTGCACATAGGACAGATTCCGCTCGTGATGATTTCGCCCGACGATTCGGAGTTGATTACGGGCGGCAGCGAGTGTCGCAGAAATTTCATGGATGCCGTGCTCATGCAACATGACGCTGCCTATCTTGACGCGCTCATTCGCTATGAACGCTCCCTCAAACAGCGCAACTCTCTTTTGAAACAGGAAGAGGGCTTCGATGTCGGACTCATGGATGTGCTGGAGGAAATGATGGATGCCGATGCCGCCAAGATTTATGCTGCTCGCGAGAAATTCGTGAAGGATTTCGTGCCTCTCTTCATGGAGGTCTATCGTCAGCTTTCGGGCGTGGAGACGGAGGAAGTGGGGATTGTCTATGACAGTCACGGCAGTCGCGGCCCGTTGCTTTCGTGGCTGCGGGATTGGCGTGAGAAAGAGAGAATCGTGGGCTATTCACTTCACGGTCCGCACAAAGACGATTTGCTCTTTCAACTCCACGGGCACGCCGTCAAGAAAGAAGCCTCGCAAGGTCAGCAAAAGACGTTTTTCATTGCGTTGAAGTTGGCGCAGTACCTATATTTAAAGGAACGCGGGGAATATAGAACACCGTTGCTGCTGCTCGACGATTTGTTCGACAAATTGGACGCGGGTCGCGTGGAGTGCCTGATTCGCTTTGTGTCGCAAACTGATTTCGGTCAGATTTTCATCACCGACACGAGCCGCGTGCATCTCGAAGATATTCTTCCGAAAATCGGTCGTCCCTATAATCTCTTTGACGTGAAAAACGGGGTGGTTCAGCCTCAGCAGCCCTAAACTGAAATAGCATGGAAAGAAGAAAAGAAGAAACGCTGTCAAACGTGTTGCTCCGCTTTTTGCGTATGCAGGGTTTGGAGACGCCGTTGGCAGAGCATCGTCTGCTTCAGTCGTGGGAGACGGTGGTTGGAGCAATGGTGGCAGCGAAGTCGCGTGACCTTTTCGTGAAGGGGCAATGTCTTCACGTGACGCTTTCCTCTCCCGTGCTCCGCAGCGAGTTGTCGATGCGCAAAACGGAACTGGTGCGGCAACTGAACGAAAAAGCCGGGGCTGACGTCATCTGCGACATCGCTTTTCACTGAGGTTTCACGCAGAATCCGCAGAATTTGTGTTGAACACGAATCTTGTGGATTATTTTGAACACGAATTTCACGAATCTTGTGAATATTGTTTGAATATATTGCTGTCCGGTAAAAGTTTTTTTCAGCCGAATGGCAAGGGCTGCAGGCCCGATGAGCCCGACGAAGGAGGGCGAGCTGTTAGCCCAGGCCGTGAGGCCTGGGTAAGGTGGCAGTAGTAATTTTGAGGGCTGTAAGTCCCGATTCCTTTAATAAACCGCTGTTGTTGAAAAAGAAATCGGGACTTACAGCCCTCTTTCTTGGGGGGCGTGTATCTTACCCAGCCCTTACGGACTGGGCTGACAGTTCGGTCGCTTG
>JBJEAG010000066.1:0-3704 GCA_051868855.1 Alloprevotella sp.
CGAAGCGAAAGAGCCATTGTCGAAACGGAACCAGTCGTTCAGCGAAACAGACTCGGCACGCTTGTCATCCAACCAAAGTTCCATGTCGTGACCCAAATTGCCGGACATCATGGAAAGAGCCACAGAGTCCGCAATGTGGGCAAAGAAGACGGGCGAAGTGCCGACAATGCCGCCGTCGGGAAAGTCGGGGCGGTCGAGATAGACATAAACGTGAGGCGGCACGGAATCCGCAGGCAACTCCGAGGAAATGCCGTTGAAACAGAAGCGATCAAAAGAGCCGTTGTATTCCGTGCGGAGCGAGTCGGCGCTGACTGCATAGAGCACAAGTAGTCCCGGGTCGGCAGAGAGTTTGATGCCGAGCGGAATCATGAGCCTCAGCGTGAAACGACCGCCGACAACATCGACACTTCCTTCAAAGAGCGTCTTCGTGTAGTCAGTATAGGTTAGCGGGTCTGCCGTTGTGCAGCCATATCCCTTACACTTAATCGTCTCGGCGGGCGTGAAAAACGTGCCGGTCAGCGTGCCGTTGAAACCGGTGTCTACCACGGAGCTGCCTTTTTCCCGAGCGACATAACCACTGAAAGACACTTCCCCACCCGCTTCAAGTTGGGCAAGAGCAGAAGAAAGAGGCTGACCATTTACACTGTCAATAACAAGCCTTTCTTCGGGATAGCTCAGCGCTACAGCAGGGTCGCCGAGCAGCACATACTTCATTTTGTTGATGCTCTGGTCGATGCCGATGGAAACGGTTGAGTTGCTGATGAGTTGCGACTTGGTGAGGCGCATGGCATCGCCGAGCGTGTAGCGTTCGCCTTGTTCGTTTTTGCGGAAAGCAAAAGTGGCGAGCCCCATGTTCAAGGCGCGGTTATAGTTCGAATAGACCGAACGCGAAGCACAAACCACCGCCAGCGCGGGAGACTTTTCGTTGGCAAGGGCAAGGCGACCGAGGTCGGTGATGGCTTGGTCGAAGGGAGTGATTTCGCAGGAAGCGAAGACCCAGAGCGGAGACGAGGAACCGGAGTTTTCGCGCACGTCGTCCTGCGTCAAGAGAAAGTTGTGGGAAAGGTAGGACGGTCCGCCGTGGCCGTTATAGTTCAACCACAAGGCTCCCTGCTGCATCGCCTGTTTGAACTTGGCGCGCGCCTCGGGGTAAGTGCCGCCCTGCGCAGTGAGCGTGATGGCGTAGGCGTCGGGATAGTTCTTTCGCAGAATCATACCTCCGTTGATGTTTTTCGTGAACTGACTGACCACGGCTTGGGCATCGTTCATGTGGAGGTTGTTGTCGCCGGAGTCGCCCGTGACCCAAATGCGATTTTTCCAAGCGCCGGTCTGCTCACGTCTTCGATAAGCAATCGAAACATCCACGAGACGGGCTGCGGAAGCCTCATCACGACACAGGAAACGACCGACGCCGAGGTCTATCTTCTCCATCGGCGGACGACTTCCCTCTCCGTCGTCGAGGAGAGCATAGTAGTCGTCGCTGACATAAGAATGAAGCGTTCCGATGGAATAGTCTGAGTTGAAATAAGTCTCTTGGTCGTTGCGCTCACAGGCAAGAAGGAAATCATCGGGGTTTGTTCCCTTCCAGTCGGAGGTAATCATGCGGTTGTCATAGTAGGACTCACCGAAAAGAAGTAAATAGCGAGGCGCGTCGGCGTCAGTGGCAGCGCGGTCATAGAGCATCTTCATGTAACGCCGCACGGCATTAGCATCGGGCGTTCCGCTGGAAAATTCATTGTAGATTTGGTCGGCACGCACCACCTTGACGCGAAGATTTCCTTCCTCACGATAAGACTGTGCGAGACGTTCCGCCTGTGCCGTGAGTTTGCCCGAGGCGGGAACGAGAATGACATAGTCAATCTTCTCGTCGGCATGAAGATTCTGGTTTTCTATTTCTCCGGCAAATTCCGGCGTATCGTATGTGGCATTTAAATCTACTATCACAAAGCGGCTGTTTCCGGATGCGGCACGCGCCACGTAACTTCCGCCGTCCAACTCTCCGGGAAGTTGCATCAAGGGAGAATCGGCGGTCTGGAGTTGCCAAACACGGGTGCCGGAAGTGGCGGAAGCAACCTCCAGACTCACCTTTCCGCTCTGCCCGCAGGTGAAAGCGTGGGTCGTCACGCCGGCTTCAAGGTGCTGAGGATAGACAGCGTAGAGATAGTTCAAACGACCGGTGTTCGTCGTGGCTACTTTGATGTTGAGCGCATCGGCGGCAGCCACGGTGAAAACGCCGCGACGCCCTTTCGCACTCTCGCTTTCGGTGCTGTACTTCCCAATCTGCGTCGAAGCAACCTCCGCATTGTCCACGAGGAAGGAAACGCGGGTGGAAGCAGCCGTGCTTTTGGCAGAGACGTCATAATAGATGCTGACCTCTTCGCTCTCACAGCCCGGCATCTTGAGTTTGAAGGTGTGACCCGAACCTTGCAGTTCGTTGGAATCGTAGAAATCACGGCCACCGCCATACCACACAAAAGCATCGTTATCAACTACAGCGTAGGCAGGAACCTGAGTGATGGCGGCAGACGAAGGAGTGAAGTCCGCCGCAGTCTCCAGCGTCAGCGGATTCTCGCCTTCGGTCAGGAAATAGTAACTATAGTTGGAGAAAGTGTTCACCTTGAACGAACGCCCTTCCCAGCGTGTGAGTCCCTCGGCGAAGAAGAGGACGGAACCTTCGCGGCGACAAAGCGGAACTTCGCAAAGGTCATCAATGAGTGCATCGCTACCCGTGAAAGTGAAGGTGTCGGGAAGGAGACGCCCGCCGTAGCCATAGAGTTTCACTTTGGAAGGGTCGTTGAAACCCCACGAAGCAAGTTTGGAATCGGAGATTTGATAGATGCCTTCATCCTTCACCCTAATCTTCACCCATTTTCCTTGGGAAAGCACAGAGTTTTCAGCATAGCGCGTCGAAGCAACTGCCGCCTCGACTCTCTGAGCGAGACTACGCACGGAAGACATGACCTTCGGTCCAAGGTTGCGCACTCGAAGCAAATAGTTCGTCACTCGCATCCAGCGCCCGCCCTGCTTGACGACCGGAACGAAATTGATGTCGGCGAATGTCTTGCCCCGCATCTTGCTGTAGAGCACGTGGAACTGCACACGTTCCTCCGCTTCAAAGCCCAGTCCGCGAAGCATCTTGACTTCGGCAGCAGAGAGCGGTTCGGTCTCGGGATATTCCACCGCAATAGAAAAAGTATCGGTCGGCAATAACCAACCCAACTCCGCTTGTTCTTCCACGATGGGAAGTGCAGTGGAGGTGACGGGATAGTCCTCGGGAGAAATCGAAACAAAGTTTTGGGCTCGCACCTCCGTTGAAAGGAAAGGAAGCAGCGCGAGCATACCTATATATATATATATGCGTAAAAAACGATTCATGCGGCAGAATGATGATGAAGACTGCTTAGACGGGGAATGAAGATGAAGACTGCGAAAAGAGTTTCATTTGACGTGAAAGGAACAGAGTTCCCTTCCATGAACGGACATCACAAGTTTGTCTTCCCGGAACACCTCAAAGGCGGGAACGTTCTTCCGAGGAAAGAGAAAGATGTCGCCCTGACGAAGGGTGTGGTGAGAGGAGACAAGCGCAATCGCACGGTTGGCGCGCGCCAGCAGTTCCTTTGTCTCTTCGTCCTCTTGGAGTCCTTCTTTCAATGGTTCCGCCAGCGCGACGGCACCGTCGAAACCAACCGCCATATCCCAAGGCT
>JBJEAG010000067.1:0-3692 GCA_051868855.1 Alloprevotella sp.
TCAGCACTCCATCTTGGGGGGGGCTCCTTACCCGGGGTTCTCGCTCGCTGCGCTCGCTTCACCCCGGGCTAGAATCTCGCCCTCCTTCGTCGGGCTCGTTCGTGCTTTCAGCACTCTCCATCCGGTCAAGGGTGCTTGTCTTTCACAAACACCAACAAATTCAATCCATTAAGACCGTTTACCGGACAGCAATAGAAAAGAATTCGCTAATTCGTGCTTCAAAAAATTCCTTCTCATTCCTTCCCATTCTGCGTGAAACATAAAATCTGAACTATTCGTGTTCAAAAAACTTAGGTAAGAGACGCAAGGATATTTAGTTGGCAATTTCAAAACCTCGCGGATTTTGTCTAAATTTGCAGTCGAAAATGCGAAGGCGGTTCGAACGGACGCTTTGACGGCTGACGACTTCCGCTTTTCCGAGTAACCCCCTAATCTTTCATCATCGTGACTGAAACGAAATTTATCTTCGTGACCGGAGGCGTGGCTTCTTCCTTGGGAAAAGGCATCATCGCAGCCTCCATCGGTAAACTCCTTCAAGCCAGAGGCTACGAAATCACCATCCAAAAGTTTGACCCCTACATCAACATCGACCCGGGAACGCTGAACCCCTACGAACACGGGGAATGCTACGTCACCGACGACGGACAGGAAACTGACCTCGACCTCGGGCACTATGAACGCTTCACGGGAATCAAAACTACGAAGTATAACAACTTCACCACGGGACGCATCTACCAAAGCGTCATCGACAAAGAACGCAGAGGAGACTATCTCGGAAAAACCATTCAGGTCATCCCTCACATCACGGACGAAATCAAACGTGACATGCTCTATCTGGGCAAGAAGAACAAATATGATTTCGTCATCACGGAAATCGGCGGTACCGTCGGCGACATCGAAAGCCAGCCGTTCTTGGAAGCCATCCGACAACTGAAATGGGAATTGGGAAAGAAGGCTGTGTGCGTGCACCTGACCTACGTCCCCTATCTCGCCGCCGCCGGAGAACTGAAAACGAAACCGACGCAACACTCGGTGAAAGAACTCCAGAGCATCGGTATTCAGCCGGACATCTTGGTGCTCCGCGCCGAACACGAACTGAACGCCGGACTTCGCCGCAAGATTGCGAACTTCTGCAACGTCTCCCCCGACGCCGTCGTGCAGAGTTTGGACATGCCGACCATCTATGAGGTGCCCCTCCGCATGCAGGAGCAGGGTCTCGACGCCACCATCCTCCGCAAACTCGACATGCCCGTCGGAGAAACTCCGGGACTCGGTCCCTGGCGCTCCTTCCTCGACCGTCGCCACAAAGCCACGAAAGAAGTGCACGTCGGATTGGTCGGAAAATATGACCTTCAGGATGCCTACAAGAGCATCTTGGAAGCACTCTCCCAAGCCGGCACCTACAACGACCTGAAAGTCAAGAGCCACTTCGTCAACAGTGAGAAAATCACGGCGGAGAACGTGGCGGAGACGCTGAAGGAGTTTGACGGCCTCGTCATCTGCCCGGGCTTCGGACAGCGCGGCACGGAAGGAAAGATTATTGCTGCACGCTACGGTCGCGAGCAGAACGTGCCGACCTTCGGCATTTGCCTCGGCATGCAAATGATGGTGGTTGAGTTCGGCAGAAACGTGCTCGGGCTGAACGATGCCAACTCCGTGGAACTGAACCCGACCACGCCGTTCAACGTCATCGACTTGATGGAAGACCAAAAGAACATCACGAACATGGGCGGCACGATGCGACTCGGCGGCTACGAATGCGAACTGAAACCGGGCAGCAAGGTGGCTGAAATCTATCAGTCCCAAGTCATCCGCGAACGCCATCGCCATCGCTACGAGTTCAACAGCGACTTCCGCGCTGCCTACGAAAACGCCGGCATGATGTGCGTCGGAACAAACCCCGAAACCGACCTCGTCGAAATCGTGGAAATCCCGACCCACAAATGGTATATCGGTACGCAGTTCCACCCGGAATACTCCAGCACCGTGCTGAAGCCCCACGCTCTCTTCCTGAGTTTCGTGAAGGCTTGCCAAAAATGAAAATCACTGAGAACTAATCACTGAATGGGGCGTGTGTCGTTGCAACTCGTTGTGAGACACAGCCCCTGCGGTTTGTCGGAAAGTCTGCAAAAAAGCGCACTTTGAAAGACTGACTCCGTCGGAATCTTTCCGAACGCCGCTCACCTTCTAAAACACACAACATCTCAATCCAATGGACAAAAACACCGTCACAGGACTCGTGCTCATCGTGCTCGTGCTCATCGGCTTCAGTTGGTACAACAGCGCTCAGCAAGCCGAATACCAACAAATGGTTCAGAACGACACGACTGCCGTACAAACCAAAACTCAGAAAGCTGAACAACCTGCCGTGGCTGTCGCTCCCGCTGCCACCGCCGACAGCCTCGACGTCTTTCGCGAAGCCAAACAGGGCGAAGCAAAAGACATCGTGCTGAAAAACGAGAAAATCACCGTCACCATCAACACCAAAGGCGGTGCGCTGAAAGAGGTGAAACTCAATGAATACAAGAGTTACGCCGACTTCGAGGCTGACCGCAACATTCCGCTCTGCCTCTACAACGAGAAAGACGCCTCCTCCAACCTCCTTCTCGACACGAAAGAGGGCGTCATGTCGCTCAACGACTATGTCTTCACGCCCACCGCTGTGACCGACTCCACCGTCACACTGTCCCTGCAGGGCGCAAACGGCGAGACACTCACACTGGACTATAAACTCCTGGCGGACAACTATCTCCTTGACTTCACCGTCAGCTCTGCCAACCTGCGCCGCATCCTCCCCTCCTCCACCCGCAGCCTCCAAATGAAATGGAACGACAAGGTGGCACGCCACGAGAAGGGCTTCTATTTTGAGAATATGTACTCCACGCTGACCTATCGTCTCCAAAACGGCGACACCGAAAAGATGTCGGAAGCGGAGACGGAGGAAGTCACCGCCGAGGATGCCGTGAACTGGATTGCCTTCAAGAACCAATATTTCAGTTCCATCCTCATCGCCGAGAAGCCGCTGAAGGAAGTGAACCTCCGCAGCGAACAACTGCCCGAGAACGGCGACCACTTGAAGAGTTATGCTGCCGACATGAAAGCCGACTTCGACGCCGAAGGCAAGCATCCCACTCGTTTCCAATACTATTTCGGACCGAACAACTACCGTCTGCTTCAGTCCATGGACGACCACAGCATCACGGGACAGGACTATGACCTTCAGGAACTTGTCTATCTCGGCTGGCCTATCGTCAGATGGATTAACCGCTACTTCACGCTCTACGTCTTCGATTTCTTCACCCGCATGGGGCTCCCGATGGGCATCGTGCTGTTGCTCATCACGATTCTCCTCCGCGTCATCGTCTATGTGCCGACGCGCAAGAGTTTCATGAGCAGCGCGAAGATGAGAGTGCTCAAACCGAAAGTCGATGAGATTTCGGCGAAATATCCCAAGCAGGAAGACGCCATGAAGAAGCAGCAGGAAATCATGACGCTCTACTCGCAGTATGGCGTGAGCCCCATGGGCGGCTGCCTCCCGATGCTGATTCAGATGCCCATTTGGATTGCCATGTTCAACTTCGTGCCGAACGCCATCGAAATGCGCCAGCAAGGCTTCCTCTGGGCTGACGACCTCTCCACCTACGACAGTCTCATCTCTTGGAGCACGCCGATTTGGGGCTTGGGCAACCACA
>JBJEAG010000068.1:0-3641 GCA_051868855.1 Alloprevotella sp.
TTATAGGCTCTCGCTCATCTTCGGATAAAAACACAGGCTTTTGCAGGTGACCCCATTTTCCTCCAGATAACAAAATGTCAAAGAACGATATAGTGATAAACAAATATGATATTAATCATAGGTCGGCTTGCCGACTTTTTAGAGTAAACTCATGACTGAATTAATGAGCATTAATGTTCAAGTAACAATCCCATGAATCGTTTGTTCTTCATCTTTCTCATCTTCCTCCTTACCGTGTGTGACTCCCACGCACAGCCGGGACGTGTGAAAACCTTCGATGAAAAGGTGAAATCCGTACGCCTCAAGATTGATGGCAACGCCGAACGACCCGCCGTCCTGCAGAAAGGGGAGAGGTTGGAACTATCGTTTGACTACATTGACCCCGTCGTGCATCGTTTCACCTATCGCGTAGATTTGCTCACATTCAACGGCGAACTCACCGACGAACTCTTTGACAGTGAATACGTTCGACAAACGGAGGACTTCGTTCCACTTGACGATGCCGAACCTTCGGAGTTCACCCGAACGCACTATATGCACTATCGGCTCACGCTGCCCAACACCGATGCTGTTCCGCTCCTTTCGGGGAACTATCGCATCAGCGTTTTCGAGGACAATGACGACTCTGACGAAGAAAAAAGTCCCGTTTTCACCGCAGATTTTGGCATTCTTGACGTCAAAGCCACCATCGGAATTGCCGTTTCCACCGACACAGACATCGACCGCAACCGCTCGCACCAACAGGTCAGTGTGAAAACCCTCCTGCGCAACGTCAGCGTGACCGACGCCGAACGTGAAATCCGCCTCCTCGTCTTCCAAAACCGCCGTTTCGACAATTTCGTCACTGCGCCCGCTCCTTCCTATATATATAACGGACAACTTGACTGGCAACATTGCCAAGCACTGATTTTTCCTGCCCGCAATGAGTATCGCCGCTTTGAAATCATCTCCTCCGACCATCCCGGCATGGGCGTGGATCGCGTCAGAAAAGACGGGGATTGGCGCGACCATCACCTGATTCCCGATGAAAAGCGAAAAAACTATGTCTTCTATGAGGAGCGCAACGGGCTTTTCGTGCCGCGCACGGACTGGGAGGGCGATGCTGACCTGACGGCAGACTATGTCCGCGTGCACTTTCAACTCCTCTCACCCGAAATCCCCGGTGCGGAATGTCTGCTGCAAGGCCATTGGACACCCGCCGAATCCGCCATGCCTTATCGCTTGAACTATAACGAACTGAACCAAGCCTACGAAGGTGCGTTCTTGATGAAAACGGGTTACTACGACTATCAATACGTTTTCCGCTCCCCCGACGGTGCCGTGTCCCCCTCCTTGGCAGAGGGAGACTTCTTCCAGACGGAGAACGAATACATGACACTGCTCTATCACCGTCCGCTTGGCAGTCGCCACTGGCAACTCATCGGGCACTCCGTCCTGTCGTTCCGGCAATAGACTTTAAACCACACTTTCATAAAGAACTTGATAAGCCGTTAATGTGACATTATCATGCAAAACAAAAAATCAATACGTTTTTACAAGAACCATGAAGTTCGTGCCATCTGGGACGAAGAAAAGTCCCAATGGTGGTTCTCCATTGTAGACATTGTGGGGGCGATAACCGATAGTCCAAATCCGAGAAAGTATTGGAGTGTACTGAAAACCAGACTTAAAAAAGCAGGGGATGAGTTGACTACACGTTGTAGTCAACTGAAAATGACTGCTACCGATGGAAAACAATATGCTACCGACTGTTTTGCGCAGGACGACGTTATCCGATTAATAAGGGTGATTCCAAGCAAGAAAGTTTCTGATTTCCTCGATTGGTTCGTTTATAGCGACAACACCCTTGACGGACAAAGCAAGAAAAAGGCTTACACGCTTTTAGAGAGTGGACTGCTTGATGACATGAAACCAGGAACTGTGGAAAGTCTGCAACAGATACATGCTTTCTTGTTCGGTGGACTATATGATTTTGCTGGTAAGATACGCATCAAGACCATTTCAAAAGGAAATACAATTTTCTGTCTTGCCGAATACCTACACCAATATCTTCAAACTGTAGAGAGAATGCCTGACAGCACCTTCGATGAAATTGTTGATAAGTATATAGAAATGAACATGGCTCATCCATTCATGGAAGGAAATGGTCGTTCAACACGCATCTGGTTAGATTTGATACTAAAGAAAAGACTCGGTCTCTGCATTGATTGGAGCAAAATTGGCAAACGAGACTATCTCAATGCCATGATAGAAAGCGAGATGGACGGTAGCAAAATCAGAGAGTTGTTACATCAAGCCCTTACCGACAAAATCAATGACCGCGAAACATTTATGAAAGGAATAGACTACTCCTACTATTATGAACAGGAGGAGTAGAATCCGGGGATAAATCTCATTGCTCCATTAAAACCTCATTAATCATTCATTGAACAAAATCTTTTAATGAACATTTAATGAACCAATTAAAAAATATCAATGTTTCAATAAATCAAACTCAAATCACCCCTCTTTACTTTCTATACCCCTCTTTACTTTCTATACCCTTCTATACCTCTTTGACTCTTTGTCTCTTTATCTCTTTGACTCTTTGACCCTTTGTCTCTTTGACCCTTTGACTCTTTGTCTCTTTGACTTTTTGACTCTTTGTCTCTTTGACTCCTCTACTTTACTTCTATGTCACAACCTCGCATTGTATTTCTGGATGGACAGACACTCTTCTCGTCCGATTTGAATCCCAATGACCTCAGCGTGTGCGGAGACTTCACCTTCCACGCTCGCACCCCGCAGTCCCAAGTGGTGGAACGCGGAAAAGACGCCGATGTTCTGATTGTTAATAAAGTGCATCTCGGAGACGCCGAGTTCGCCACGCTTCCTAATCTGAAACTCGTTTGCGTGGCTGCCACAGGCTACGACGGCGTGGATACCGTCGCCGCCCGCGCCCACGGCGTCACCGTTTGCCACTGCGAAGACTATTCCACACTGAGCGTGGCGCAACTCACACTCTCGCTGTTGCTCAGCCTCGCCGATGGTGTCGATGAAACCTTCCGCAGCACCCGTGCCGGAGGATGGGCAGCCTGTCCTGACTTCTGCTACACCGTGCGTCCGCGCTTCGAACTCGCGGGACGCAGAATGTGCATCGTGGGCATGGGTAACATCGGACGTGCCGTCGCCGCCGTCATGAAACCCCTCGGACTCATCCTTTCTGCTGTCACCTCCTGTCCGCAGAGCCAACTGCCCGATGGAGTGGGGAAGACCACCCTTGAAGAAGCCTTTGCAACTGCCGACATCGTCAGCCTCCACTGTCCGCTCCGCGCTGACAATCGAGGCATGGTGAGTGCCGAACTGCTCGCCAAAACGCGCCCCGGTCTCATTCTCCTCAACACCGCCCGCGGTGCGCTGGTCGATGAAAATGCCGTGGCGGAAGCCTTGACGCGCGGACAACTCGGAGCCTACTGCGCAGATGTCATGTCGCAAGAGCCACCCGCCGCAGAAAATCCCCTTTTCACCGCACCAAACGCATTCATCACCCCACACATCGGATGGGCTACGGTGGAAGCACGACGCCGCGTCATCACACAACTCATCGAAAACATCCAATCCTTCTTCAACGGCAATCCCCAACGCGTCGTCTCCTAAGCACC
>JBJEAG010000069.1:0-15811 GCA_051868855.1 Alloprevotella sp.
TCATCTCTAAGAAATCAAAAACCAACTCAACCTAATTTATAGAACATCCCTTTAGATACGTGCTTTGATGGCTGCCGTTTCGGCTTCGTAGCCCGGTTTGCCGAGGAGCGCGAACATATTCTTTTTGTATGCCTCGACGCCCGGTTGGTTGAACGGGTTCACTTCCAGGAGCAGTCCGCTGATGCCGCAGCCGCGTTCGAAGAAGTAGATGAGTTGTCCAATGGTATATTCGTCCAGTTTGTCCATGACGATTCGGAGGTTGGGCACTCCGCCGTCCACGTGGGCGAGGCGAGTTCCGAGTTCAGCCATTTTGTTCACCTCATCGACGCGTTTTCCTTCGAGGAAGTTCAGTCCGTCGAGGTTTTCGTCGTCGTGGGGGAAGAGCACCGTGGCGTTGGGGTTTTCGACAGAGATGACGGTTTCAAAGATGGTGCGTTCGCCTTCCTGAATCCATTGTCCCATGGAGTGGAGGTCGGTGGTGAGGTCCACGGCTGCGGGGAAGATGCCTTTGCCGTCTTTTCCTTCGCTTTCGCCGTAGAGTTGCTTCCACCATTCGTTCATGAAGTGGAGTTTAGGCTGATAGTTGGCGAGGATTTCGATTTTCTTTCCTGCCTGATAGAGGGCGAATCTCGTGGCGGCATACTGTTCTGCCGGGTTTTCGGCGAAGGGCACGGAGGGAGCGCAGGCGAGTTCCATGTCGGCGGCACCTTTGACGAGGGCTTCGATGTCGAATCCGGCGCAGGCGATGGGGAGCAGTCCGACGGGAGTCAGCACGCTGAAGCGTCCGCCAACGTTGTCGGGAATGATGAAGCTCTTGTAGCCCTCTTTGTCAGCCGTGGTGCGTGCAGCGCCTTTCTTGGCGTCGGTGATGGCAACGATGACTTTGCGTGCGGTTTCGATGCCGCGCTGTTCTTCGCACTGTTTGCGGAGCAGACGGAACGCGAGTGCCGTTTCGGTGGTCGTTCCGCTCTTGGAGATGTTGATGACACCGAACTTACGGTTTTTCAGGAAGAGGGTGAGTTCGCTGAGATAGTCTTCGCTGATGTTGTTTCCGGCGAAGAGGACGACGGGGTTCTTGCCGTCGTTGATGAGCCACTGGAAGCTGTTGCCGAGTGCTTCGATGATGGCGCGAGCGCCGAGATAGCTGCCGCCGATGCCAGCCACGACAATCGTGTCGCAGTTTTCGCGGAGCACGTTTGCCGTTTCTTTGATTTCGGCAATCAGTTCGGGAGACGTTTCAGAAGCGAGGTGCATCCAGCCGAGGAAGTCGTTGCCCGGGCAGGTGCCTTCTTCGAGGGCTTTCTGGGCGGCTTTCACGCGCGGTTCCAGGGATGCGATGGCGTTTTCAGAGAGAAAGGAGACAGCCTTGCTGCTGTCGATTTGAATATTTTTGTTCATGATGATGAAAGTGTTTAGTCTTTTGTTATTGATTGGGCGGGGGCAGTCGAATCGTTCTGTGAAGAGGACAAACGTTTCCGCTCGGAGTGCCCCTTTGATTTTCAAGGTGCAAAGTTAGTGTTTGCCACCGAAAGGAGCGACATTGTTTTCCCACTTTTCCGCTTTTGGAGCAGATTTTGGAGGGTGTGTCAAAATGCAGATTGGGACTTCACCCTCGGCGGTGCGTCAGAATGGCTAAGATGCAAGGCACTGAGGATGAGGGCGCAGGGAGTGTACTGAAGTACATGACCAAGCCCGAAGCCGATAGCAACGCAGCAGATTGGCTATTATGACACACCGCCGTTTCGTTGCGTTCGTTTCTTTTTGCTTGTTCCTCCGTCAATCACTACCTTTGCGCCATGAAGATTTTGGAACAATATCTCTGCGGGAAATCGCCCGATGCGTCGCTCTGCGAGGACGGGGTCGTCATCACCGATGCCTTTGCGGCGGTCGTCGATGGGAGCACGTCGAAGGTGGCGGGCAGACACGCCGGGCGTCTCGCCATGCAAACCGTCGTCCGCGCCTTGGCGACCTTGCCTGCTTCGGCGACGCTGGCTGAGACGCTGACGTTGCTCACTCGGGAACTGGCGTCCGTCAGTGACGCTCGCGGACGCAACGACGCCGCCTTCCGTCCCACCTGCTCCGCCGTCATCTTCTCGCGAGAGCGCAGGGAGGTTTGGCTCGTCGGAGACTGCCAATGCCGTTTCGGCGGGCAGACCCACCGCGTGGCGAAGGCGGTCGATGAGGTCTTGACGGAGATTCGCTGCCGCGTGCTCTCCCGCCTTTTGGCGCAGGGGCGCAGTCGGGAAGAACTGCTCCGCCGCGACCTCGGGCGCGAGGCGATTGCCGATTTCCTGCGGTTGCAGACCAATTTCCAGAACGTGACCGACGTTTTCAATCCCTTCCGCTATGTCATTCTCGACGGCACGCCCGTCGCTCCCTCCGCCGTTACCGTCTTGCGTGTTCCCGCGGACGAAAAGAATCTCGTGCTCGCTTCCGACGGCTATCCCGAACTCTTCGACAGCCTCGCGCCGACGGAGCGCCGCTTGCAGGAACTCCTGCGCCTCGACCCGCTTTGCATCAGCGCCAATCCCGCCACCAAGGGCGTGCGCCCCGGCAATCTCTCCTTCGATGACCGAGCCTTCCTCCGCCTTGAGATTTAAAAGATATTTCTCAAGTCGGATTTGCTATATATATAATAAGGTATATTCCCCAAAATGAAAATCACGATTCTTCAGACTGCTTTGCGCCCCGAACGTGTGGGTGACATGTTGCGCGCTGCCGACCGTTTGGTGGCGTCGGCTCCCGCTTCTTCGCTCTATGTCCTGCCCGAAATGTGGGTCACCGGCTTCACGACCGCGCCGACTGCTTCCACCGCTGCCGCCGGACTTGCCGCGCTGGAGTGGATGCGCGAAACGGCGCGGCGCACGTCTGCCGCCGTGGCGGGCTCCCTTGCCGTGGCTGACGAGGCGGCGGCGGGAAAGTGGCGCAACCGTTTCTTTTTCGTGCGCCCCGACGGCAGCGAGGAGTTCTATGACAAGCAACACCTTTTCGCCTACGGCGGCGAGGACCGCTGCTTTCTGCCCGGCGCGGCGCCGGTGACGGTGGAGTGGGAGGGAAGGCGCATTCGCCTGCAAACCTGTTTCGACTTACGTTTCCCCGAGACGGCACGCAATTTCCGCGCCGCGCCCTACGACCTCCTGCTCTACGCGGCGGGCTGGCCCTCCTCCCGTCAGCGCGTTTGGCACGCTCTTTTGGCGGCGCGCGCCTTGGAGAATCAAGCGTATTGTGTGGGCGTGAACTGTGCGGGATGGAGCACTGACGAAAAGGATGTTCCGCGGAGCGAGTTCTATCGCGGCGGCTCTTCGGTCGTCAGCCCCTACGGCGACGTTATCGCGGAACTCGACGCCGCCGAGCAGTCTTTCACCTTTGAGCCCGACTTTGAGCGGATGGAGCATCTGAGGGAGAAGTTCCCTGTGTTGGAATAGAGACAAAGAGTCAAAGAGTCAAAGAGACTAAGAGTCAAAGAGTCAAAGAGTCAAAGAGTCGCTTCGCTCCGGTCAAAAGGGTCAAAGAGTCAAAAAGTCAAAGAGTCAAAGAGTCGCTTCGCTCCGGTCAAAAAGGTCAAAAGGGTCAAAGGGGTCAAAGAGTCAAAGAGTCGCTTCGCTCCGGTCAAAAAGGTCAAAAGAGTCTAAGAGACAAAGAGTCAAAGAGACAAAGAGAGTGCGCCGCTTCAAATCTCGTTGTCGGGGTGGAGGTAGAAGTCGCGGCAGAGGCGGTCGTAGGCGAGGGAGCGTTTGCCGTCGGAGCGCAACAACTCCAGCGTGTCCTCTTCGCATGCGCCGTGGCGGCGGGAGAAGCGGAGCAAGATTCGTTTCGGCTGTTTGCCGAGTCGCGTCACCACCTCCGTGCGTCGCTCCGCCCAGAGTCCGTGGACTGCCGCCAGTGTCGTGAAACGTTTCGCCGCTGCCGCGGGAAGAATCACGCAGAAGCGCGGTTCGGCAGTGCCTTCCGCACATTCGGGCGAGGGGGAAGAGGCGAGCAAACGCGAGACCGCGCGAAGCAAGGCTTCGAACGTCAGTCCGCCGCCCGAGGTGTGGCGTGCGGCGGCTCGTGAGGCGAGGGGAGGGAGCAGATCCTCTTCGTGGTAGGGCGGGTTCGACAGGATGCAGTCGAAACGCCCTGTTTTCTTTGCATTTTCTTCTTTTTCAAAACACTCATCCTCCGCCGGCACCGCCAGTTTCAGAATGTCGGCGCAGACGATGTCCACCCTTTCGGCAAAGGGGGAGCGGCGGGCGTTGGCTTGTGCGTCGGCGGCGGCAGCCTCGTCGATTTCGACGCCGGTGACGGTGGCACGGACTGCGCGTTGCGCCGCCATCAGCGTCACCACGCCGCTTCCGCATCCCACGTCCAGGATGCGCCGGCAGCCTTCCACGTCCGCCCACGCTCCGAGCAGGACGGCGTCCGTGCCGACCTTCATTGCGCAGTGGCGGTCGTCGATGTCAAATTGTTGAAAAGAGAACATGAGGGTTTCGGATTCGTTGAATGGTTGTTTGCGGAAGAGAAAATGTTGTGCCACAGTGGTTTGTCTTGCGGCGGTATTGTCTCGCTTCTTCGCGAGAGGCGACGTCGCGTCCTTGAAAGTTCACGTTATTTTCTCGGACTTCGTCGTTTCTGTCCGGCGATTTGTCATTCTTTTCTTGGGAGTTGTTGGTGTTCGCCGTAACGATGAACACGTGTTCGCCGTAACGATGAACACGTGTCCGCCGTAACGATGAACACGTGTCCGCCGTAACGATGAACACCAACGACTCCCAAGAAAAAAGTGACAACTCCCAAGAAAAAAGTGACGACTCGCCGACTAAGAGCGACGATTCCCAAGGAAGGAGCGACGGGACGGCGGACGGAATGAAGAGATTTCGCGACAAAATTAATGCCATTCTTTCAAATTTTCTGCATCCCGCTTCCCGTTCTCGAAAATTTCGGCATGTTTTTTGCTTTTCCTCCCGTCGTGAACACGCCGTGCGCGAAAAGTGTTGCAAAAACGTCGTTTTGAGGCAGTTTCGCTTGCGTTTTTCACATCTTTTGCCCTCGCCGCCCGCCTTCTCCGCCATTTCCTCGGCGCGGGAGCGAAGAACTCAGAGAATAATTCGTAATTTTGCAACCCGTGTCCGACTGTGCGAACTTCGCGTCGGCAGGTGGTGCGCTCCGCCTTGACGGTGCCGGCGGCTGTGTCCGGTTCGCTGCTTGCGAAGAGCACGCCACGTCATTTTTTCTTTAAGCCCATGTTATTCAAAGACGACAATATGCAGAACGGTTTCTCCCTCATTGCAGACTTCGAGGGCGACATGCACGCTTTGTTGAAGACCCCCGCTTCGGGTTCTCTGCCCGCGCTGATTTTGCGAAACATGATGCTCTTCCCGGGCGTCGTGGGTTCCGTCACCGTCGGCAGAGAGATGAGCCGCAAGGCGGTGGACTATGCCACAAAGAAGAACGATTTCATTGCCATTTTCTCGCAAAAAGACCCGACGGTCGATGAGCCCGAAGCGTCGGACCTCTACGAAGAAGGCGTCTTGGCGCGCGTCATGCGAACCATCGACCTGCCCAACGGACATTCCGCGGCGATTCTTCAGAGCTACGGTCCGTTGCGACTGCTCAAAGTGAAGCGTCGCTCGCCGCTGATGCGCGTCGAAGTCGAACCTCTCGAGGAGGTGACCTACGAACTCGCCGACAAAGAGTTCGCCGCTCTGGTCGATGGATGTCGCGACAGCGTTGTCCGCTATCTCAAACTCCTTGAAGGCACTCGCTCCGAAGAGACCGGTTTTGCCATCAGAAACATCACGCATCCCGTCTTCCTCATCAATTTCATCTGCACCAACATTCCGTTGGACAGCGCGGAGAAATATGAACTGCTCAAGGAGCACGACTTGAAGAAGCGTGCCTATAAACTCCTTCAGACGCTCAACCGTGAGTGTCAGTTCGCGCAACTCAAACAGCAGATTCAGGAGCAGACCCGCGAGGAACTCGACCAGCAGCAAAAGGAATATTTCCTTCAGCAACAGATAAAGAACATCCAGAACGAGTTGGGTGAAGAGGGCAATGCCGACGTGGCAGAGCTGGAGAAGAAGGCAGCCGACCTCGTCTTCCCCGAGAAGGTCGAAATCGCCTTCGAGCGCGAACTCCAAAAACTCACGCGCATCAGTCAGCAGAGCCCCGACTACAACGTCCAACTCGGCTACCTCCAAACCGTCGTCTCCCTCCCCTGGGGAAAGACCACGCGCGACAATCTCAGCATTAGCCACGCCGAGCGCGTCTTGAATCGCGACCACTACGGCATGGAGAAAGTCAAAGAGCGCATCTTGGAGTATTTGGCTTCGTTGAGTTATATGAGACGCGGCAAAGCGCCCATCCTCTGCCTCTACGGCCCTCCCGGAGTCGGCAAAACGTCGCTCGGAAAAAGCATCGCCGAAGCCTTAGGAAGGAAATATGTGCGCATCTCGCTCGGCGGCGTTCACGATGAGGCGGAAATCCGCGGTCACCGTCGGACCTACGTCGGCGCCATGCCCGGACGCATCATCAAGGGCATCATGAAGGCGGAGTCCGCCAACCCCCTGTTCGTGCTGGATGAAATCGACAAAGTCTCCGAAAACAACTACAACGGCGACCCCTACAGCGCGTTGCTCGAAGTCCTCGACCCCGAGCAGAATAATGCCTTCCACGACAACTATCTCGACCTCGACTTCGACCTCTCCCAGGTCTTCTTCGTCGCCACCGCCAACACGTTGCAAACCATTCCCGCCCCGCTGCGCGACAGAATGGAAATCGTTGAACTGGAAGGCTATCTCGCAGAAGAGAAAAAGGAAATCGCGCGTCGCCACCTCGTGCCCAAAGAACAGAAACTCTTCGATTTCGGCACGGGACGAAAGGTCAAGTTCACGCCCGAGGGACTCGATTTCCTCATTGAAAAATATACGCGTGAGAGCGGGGTGCGCCAACTCGAGAAACAAATCGAAAGACTATTCCGCAAGGTCGCCTATAACGCCTCCGTGAACCTCGCCGAGTTCACCCTCAACTGCGGTTGCACGCTCAAACCCAAAAACATTCAGGAGTTCCTCGGCAAACCCATCTACAGTCGCGACCAGTATCAGGGCAATGACTACGCCGGCGTCGTCACGGGACTCGCCTGGACCTCCGTCGGCGGCGAGATTCTCTTCATCGAGACCAGTCTCAGTCCCTCGAAAGGCGGTAAACTGACGGTGACGGGAAACCTCGGCGACGTCATGAAAGAGAGCGCCATGCTGGCGTTGGAATATGTCAAATCCCACTCCGAATCGCTCGCAATCGACAGCCGCATCTTCGACCATTGGAGCGTCCACATCCACGTGCCCGAAGGAGCAACGCCAAAGGACGGACCGTCGGCAGGCATCACCATCGCCACCTCCATCGCCTCGGCACTGACGGGACGCAGAGTCAGAGACCGCGTCGCCATGACCGGAGAAATCACGCTCCGCGGAAGGGTGCTCCCCGTCGGAGGCATCAAGGAGAAAATCCTCGCCGCCAAACGCGCCGGCATCACCGACATCGTCATCTCTGAAGAAAACAGAAAAGACATCGAAGAAATCAACGAACGCTATCTCCAAGGCGTCACCTTCCACTTCGTCGAAAACGTGATGGACGTGCTCGCCTTCGCCCTGCTCGAAGAAAAAGCACCCTTCGCCTTCAAACTCACCATCCCCGAGGAAGAGGAGGAGAAGAAAGAGAACAAAGCATAAATCCCGGAAATGACCTATCAACTGCAACACACCGAGAAGGAAGGACGCGCCCGCGCCGGACTGATTACGACAGACCACGGAGAAATCCGCACGCCCATCTTCATGCCCGTCGGAACCGTCGGGAGCGTGAAGGGAGTGCACCTCCGCGAACTCATCGACGACCTGCAGGCAGAAATCATTCTCGGAAACACCTATCACCTCTACCTCCGCCCCGGCACGCAGGTGCTGGAACGCGTCGGCGGACTCCACCGCTTCAACGGCTTCTCCCGTCCGATGCTGACCGACAGCGGAGGCTTCCAGGTCTTCTCCCTCTCCGGCATTCGCAAACTCACCGAAGAAGGCTGCGAGTTCCGCAGCCACATCGACGGCAGCAAACATTTCTTCTCGCCCGAACGAGTCATCGACATCGAACGCTCCATCGGCGCCGACATCATGATGGCGTTCGACGAATGCCCTCCCGGCACGGCGGACAAAGCCTACGCCCGCAAAAGCCTCGACCTGACCCACGGCTGGATGAAACGCTGTTGGAAACGCTACACCGAAACTGAGCCGAAATATGGCTACCACCAGGCACTCTTCCCCATTGTGCAAGGCTGCGTCTATGCCGACCTGCGACGGGAGAGTGCCCGTTTCATGAGCGACTTCGGCGCGGAAGGCTATGCCATCGGCGGACTCGCCGTCGGCGAACCTGCCGAGCAGATGTACGAAATGATTGACGTGGTCAACGAGATTCTCCCCACCGACCGCCCGCGCTATCTCATGGGCGTCGGAACGCCCGTGAACATCCTCGAAGCCATCGAGCGCGGCGTGGATATGTTCGACTGCGTCATGCCGACGCGCAACGGTCGCAACGCCTGCCTCTTCACTTCGGAAGGAGTGGTGAACATGCGCAACGCCAAGTGGGCAGACTGCGACGACCCCGTCGATGCTGCCGGACTCTGTTTCGTTGATTTGCAATATTCCCGCGCCTATCTCCACCACCTCTTCAAAGCCAAGGAACTGCTCGCCATGCAAATCGCGAGCATCCACAACCTCGCCTTCTATCTCTGGTTGGTGCGCGAAGCGCGTCGCCGCATCCTCGCCGACGAGTTCACGCCGTGGAAAAAAGAAATGGTCGAGAAACTCATGCGGAGGTTGTAGAGACTAAGAGACTAAGAGACTAAGAGACAAAAAGTCAAAGAGTCAAAGAGACTAAGAGTCGGAGCGGAATCCGTCAAATCCGTTTCATCCGTGGTCTAAAAGCCAACGCCACTTGAAACCTGAAACTTGAAACTTGAAACAGCGGCGTTGCCGCTCTGAAACATGAAACATGAAACAGCGGCGCAGCCGCATTCTTTCTTTCAAACTCTTCGTCGCCTGGCTGTTCGGTCCGGCAAGTCGCTGTGGCATTTTCTGAAGCGGATGTTCGGGAAACTGGGACTGACGGGAGGGAAACCCCTGATTGGAAGGATTGACCGATACATCATCTACAAGTTCCTCAGCACCTACATCTTCCTCATCACCATCATCGTCGTGATTGCCGTCATCTTCGACTACAATGAGAAGATTGACAAACTCACCGTCAGCCACGCGCCGATGCAGAAGATTATCTTTGACTACTACGTCAATTTCATTCCCTACTTCGCCAACCTCTTCAGTCCGCTCTTCGTCTTCATCGCCGTCATCTTCTTCACTTCCAAACTCGCCGACAACAGCGAGATAATTGCGATGAAATCGACGGGCATGAGTTTCCGCCGCCTGCTCCGCCCCTACATGGTCAGCGCCGGCATCATCGCCCTCACCACCTTCATCCTCGGCGCCTACGTCATCCCGCAGAGCAACGTCTCCCGCGTGAACTTCGAGAACCGATACATCAGAAAACGCGGAGAAATCACCGCCGTCGATAACGTGCAGATGCAGGTCGATACGGGCGTCGTGGCATACATCACTCACTTCGACAACATCACGAAGAGCGGCTACGGTTTCTCGCTTGACAAGTTCGAGAACAAGAAACTCGTCTCCCATCTGACGGCGCAGCGCATCGAATATGACACCCTCTCGGAACGCCGCTTCTCCTGGACGCTGCGAGACTATCACATCCGAACGCTGCAGGGAATGCGCGAGAAACTCGAGAGCGGAAACCGACTCGACACCATGCTCCTCATGGAACCCAAGGACCTCTTCTACGTCCGCAACCAACAAGAAACCATGACCGTCCCGCAACTCAAAGAGTTCATCGGACGACAGAAACTTCGCGGAGCCGCCGGCGTCAGCACGTTTGAAGTGGAATACTACAAACGCTTCGCCACTCCCTTCGCCGCCTTCATCCTCACCCTCATCGGCGTGAGTCTTTCCTGCGAAAAACGCAAGGGCGGCATGGGCGCCAGCATCGGCGTCGGCATCGCCCTGAGTTTCGCCTATATTCTTTTCCAAACCATTTCCGCCACCTTCGCCATCAACGCTGGTTGGCCCGTCATGATTTCGGTTTGGATTCCCAACATCATCTTTGCCATCATCGCCTTCGTGCTCTTCCGCCGCACGCCGCAATGAGGCATCCCGCAAACAACATCCATGACAAATCCTGAAGAAAACATGACGGACGAGCAGAACGTGAACGACGTGAATCTTGAAAACTCGTCCGCAGCAGAAAAAGACGGCGAGACCGTCTTTTTTGAAGACTTGGACCTTTCCGACGATGTCCTCGACGCGCTCTATGACATGCGCTTCGAAAAATGTACGCCGGTGCAGGCTCGCTGCATCCCGCCCATCCTCGAAGGCAGAGACGTGCTCGGCGTCGCACAGACGGGAACGGGCAAAACGGCGGCATATCTCTTGCCCCTTCTCACGCTCCTGGCTCGCGAACCCCATCCCGAGGATGCCGTGAACTGCCTCGTCGTCGCTCCGACCCGCGAACTCGCCCGACAAATCGACCAGGCGCTGCAAGGTTTCTCCTACTACGCCGGCATACGCTCCGTCGCCGTCTATGGCGGCAACGACGGCATCCGCTACGAACAGGAACGCCGTTCCTTCTCGGCGGGCGCCGACATCGTTCTCGCCACCCCGGGACGTCTCATCACCCACCTCCAACTCGGCAACCTCGACCTCAGCCGCACGACGCACCTCGTGCTCGACGAGGCAGACCGAATGTTAGACATGGGCTTCGCCGAGGACATCATGACCATCGTCAAGCAAATGCCTGCGGAACGTCAAACCGTGCTCTTCTCTGCCACCATGCCGCCGCGCATCGCCGAGTTGGCACGCACCGTCATGCGCAATCCCGTTGAAGTCGAAATTGCCGTCTCCAAACCTGCCGACAACATAAGCCAGTGCGTCTATGTCTGCACCGAGTCCCACAAACCGCTCGTGCTGCAGAAAGTCTTCGAGCAGCACCCGCCCCGCCGCGTCATCCTCTTCTGCTCTTCCAAACAGAAGGTCAAGGAACTCGCGATTGTGTTGAAACGGAAGGGCTACAACGTGCGTGCCATGCACTCCGACCTCGAACAGAAAGAGCGCGACGAAGTCATCAATCTCTTCCGAGCAGCCCAGATTGACCTCATGGTCGCCACGGACATCGTGGCGCGCGGCATCGACATCGACGACATCACGATGGTCATCAACTATGACGCTCCCCACGATGCCGAAGACTATGTGCACCGCATCGGACGCACCGCCCGCGCCGGACGAGACGGCAGCGCCGTCACGCTGATTGGTGAGCGCGACCTGCCGCGACTGGCAGAAATTGAACGTGTGCTCCATCTGCGCATCCCGCGTGCCGAACTCCCCGAAGGCGTCTCCGCTCCGCAGAAAGGCGGACGCGGCGAAGGCAACCGCGGAGGCGGCAGAGGACGCGGCGGCAAGAAGGGCGGGCGCGGCGACTCCGGCAAGAAACGCGGCGACTCCGGCAAGAAAAACAAGCGTTTCGAAGCTTCGCCCAAACGTTCTGAGAGCAATGCAAAACGTTCGGAGGGCAACAAGCGCAGACATCGTCACGGAAGGGGACGCTCCGGAAAGAAGAAAACTTCCGAAACCCAAAACTCCAATCCCGCATGAATTTCAAAAGAGCCTGCTCCTTTATATATATATTAATGGTGTGTCTGACCGCCTCGCTCTCCCTCTCGGCGCAAGTCGAAGAGGCGGAGTTCCGTCCCATCGTCAGACTCCACGCCGCCGACAGTCCCTTTGCTCCCTACGATGACAGTCTGCTCAGCGGCTTCCTGCAAAGCGGCGGGCGACCGCTGCAGTCCGGTTTCCTCCAGATTCCGTTTGTCGGCGACCCCGTCTGGATCTATGTCGGCGAGAAGGACTCCACGCAGTTCATGGCATATTCCTCCGGCTTTCAAGTCCTGCCTGCCGCTGCTCCGACGCGCTCCTATTCCTATCTGCTGGAACGCTATGGCGTGCGGGCTGACATCACGACCTCCCCGACGCGCTGGGTGCAACGCTACACCTTTCCCGACACCCTTGCCGACAAGGGTTTCCTGATTGACATCGACCACAGTGCCACCGGCGCCGGATGCGAAGACATGGACTTCTATTTCGTCGATCGTCGCACCGTGGAGGCACACAAGCGAGGCTATGCCGACAGTCCGCAGCAGCCCGACGAGTTCTACTACGCCCGCTTTTCCCACACGTTCAAAACCTTCAACATTCGCCGCGAAAAGGTGAAACTCGCCGACGGCACCTCCGAAGCACGCTGCAAAGCCGCCTTCACCTTCGACCTCAAACCCGGCGAGGTGCTGACGGTGGAATCGTCCGTTTCGTCGGTCAGTGCGGCGCAAGCCTGTCTCCAACTGACGGGCGCCAATCCGCCGCGCTCTTTGGCACAGGCACGCAAAAAGCGTCCCGCACCTGTTCCCGAATACGTCGCGTCCAACACCTCCTCTTCCAAAACGTCCTCCACGCAGCCACCGGTCAAACCCCGCGTCAATCCGAAGAAACCCGTGGACCGCACGCTCAAGCCGCCCCGTCCCACGACCGCGGTGGCTGCTGCCGAACAGAAGGACCCTTGGAGCGACGTGCTTGAGGTCGGCACCGTGGACGCTTCGCTCCGCGCCGCCTTCTTCACCGCCCTCGGGCAACTTCGTGGCGCATATTCCGAGATAAATCGCAAAGCCGATGCCGCCCCGTTGCTGAAACTCCTGCTGGAGCGCTATCCGCAAGACCTTCATCCGCAGGCTGACGCCGCAGCCACCGACAGCCTTTTGCGCAGTTATGCCCGTAACTTGCTACACGGCAAAGCGGCTGACGGCACTGCCTTCACCAACGCCCACGCGCTTTGGTTCGTTGCCAACGCCATCGGTTTTCGTCCCGCCGAGAACGGCGAAGTCGCCATCGTGCGTCCCCTCTTCAACGTCGTGACCTTGCACTACACCGGCGGGCGCCGCCTCGTCTTCCACACCCGCGGCAACACCCCGCAGCGTCAGCGCGTCACCCGTCCCCGTTGGAACGGCGCCGCTTTGCCCGCTCCCGCCATTGCCTCCTCGGAACTCCTCAAAGGCGGCATCCTGCAGGTGAATTGCGAAAAGTAAAAACTAATCAGGAGATTATATAATATATGCGTCAAACCATTCGTCGTTACAGCAGTCGCCCCGTGTCGGAGTCGCTGCTCCAAAGTCTTCTCGAAGAAGCCGCCCGTGCCCAAACCATGGGTAACCTGCAACTCTACAGCGTCGTTGTCACCCGCGACGCCGAGATGAAGCAGCAGCTCGCGCCCTTGCATTTCAATCAACCCATGGTGACGAATGCCCCCGTCGTCCTCACCTTCTGTGCGGACTATCATCGCACCACGGAATGGGCGCTGCACCGCAAGGCGCACCCGGGCTACGGCAACTTCCTGTCCTATCAGAACGCTGCCACCGACGCCCTTCTCTTCTGCCAGCGCTTCTGCGACTTGGCGGAATCTCTCGGACTCGGCTTGTGCTTCCTCGGCACGACGGTCTATAAGCCGTTGGAACTCATCCGCCTCCTGCGTCTTCCGAAACTCGTCATGCCCGTCGCAACGCTGACCCTCGGCTGGCCCGACGAGCATCCCGCACTGACCGACCGCCTCCCCGCCACGGCATACGTCCACCAAGAGACCTACGCTCCCGTCACGCCGGAGACCATCGACCGCGACTTCTCCGCCCGCGAGGCATTGCCCGAGAACCAAGAGTTTGTCAGAATCAACCACACCGAAACGTTGGCGCAAATCTTCACCGACATCCGCTACTCCGCCGCCGACTGCGAAGCCTTCTCCGCCGAACTGTTGGCTGCCCTCCGCCAACAAGGCTTCATGGAGTGAACGGGGAGATTTCGTCTGCGCACTCCTTATGCCATAATTTACAGAAAAACACCTTAAATCAGTTTTACCATGAGCGTTTGTATAAAAATCAGAACAGAGAAGAAGGTCAGTCCCAAAGAAATCTTTGACGCCTTCATCAAAAAAGGAGAAAGAATCATCACCACCTGCGAGGAGTTTCCAAGTTTGAAATTTGGTGAAATCGAATATGCTGCGCGAGGCATAGAAATCAACGAAGAAGACTACGGTTATGAAGTCAGAATCTGTGTCGGCAGCAATCAGTCCGACTATGAACTCTTTTGCTCGGCGATTGAAGTGATGGCAGCACTGACCGGCGGAGCTGTCTTCGTGGATGAAGATGAGGAAATACACGACGTGAGTGCGGTCTTTAACACCCAATGGATTGACCGACAAATGGAGCATGACTGTCGTTTGCTCTACACTCTCTTCCGTCCCTCGGGTGAAGCTATCATTTTGCAGGGAATGTTTTCGCCTCTCTGCCTCGGCTATCAACTGCTCTGTTCAGAAGGCATTGACGTGTGGAAGCCTGATCTCGAAAAATACAAACAGCTGACCCGTTATTTCGGCATCATGCAAGAAAGCATCAGAGACTGCAAACATGCTCTCCAAAACCTTGCCGTACACAACGAAGAAAGCGGAGAAGATGTGGGACTGACTGCCCTTCACATTTCCAACCACAAACTGTCTCCCTTTGACTTTGTGCCCTATAATCCCCTGCTCGCAATCATTGACGAAGACTACGGACAGGAAATCATCATTCCTTTCAAGAAGTTCAGACACTTGATTCGCCGCAGAGGGCTTCACCTGTTCGACGACTACCAGTGCGGAAAATGTTTGTCGGACTTGTATCACAGAAAAGAAGACGACCCAATTGAAGTCAATGACGTCCGAGACATGCTGAAGGAAGGACGGAGATATGTCGTGAAGGATATCTTCCAAAAGCCTCTCTATCCCGGAAAAGGATTCGACAAGAAACAGCGCACCTACATTCTGATGTGGAATCCCGACGGAAAAGACCCCGGCATGACCGAGGAAGAGTACAGAGAGTCCATCGTTGATATATGGCCCGACAAAGGTGACTTGATTTGGGACGTGAGCGACTGTAGTACGATGAGGATGGGCGACCGCTTCTTCATCGTGAGAAATGGTCAAGAGAAAAACGGTATCGTCATGTCGGGCGTTTTTGGTTCAGGTGCTTATCTCTACACCTACGAACGTCGGACTTTGTGGGCTGAGTTGGATTTTAACTTTGCCGTGGACTGCGACAAACATGCCATCATCACCACCGAGCAACTCAAAGAAGCGATTCCCGATTTGGATTGGTCGCGCACCTTTGGCTGCTATAAACTGAAGAATGACCAGGCAAAGAAGATGGAAGAGTTGTTTGCCCCCTATTTCAACGAGATGTTGGAGAAGATTGACGGCAAAACCGTCAATGCCACGCACTATATGCCCTAAACTCACGCTTCTTTCCTAATTCGGGACGCTATTGAAATCTTGTGTTAACCGGAAAACAGGACACCCCATGAAGAGAATGCCGAGGGCTGTAAGCCCCCGATTCCTTTCGTAAACCGCTGTGGTTGAAAAGAAATCGGGACTTACAGTCCTCTTTCTTGGGGAGCGTGCATCTTACCCAGCCCTTACGGACTGGGCTGTTGGTTCGGTCGCTTGCGCTCCCTCATCGGACTTTCAGCCCTCACCATCCGGACAAATGTTTAAATAACATTGCTGTCCGGTAAACGGTCTTAATGAATTGAATTCGTTGGTGTATGAGGTGGATAAGCCCCTTTGACCGAATGGTGAGTGCTGAAAGCACGAACGAGCC
>JBJEAG010000070.1:0-3632 GCA_051868855.1 Alloprevotella sp.
AAATTCTGGACTATACTGCCATTGTTTTCAACTCGCGTCATGCCATCGACTATTTCTTCACACTTTGCAAAGAACTGAGAGTGCAGTTGCCGGAAGAGATGAAATACTTCGGCATCTCCGAGACCGTCGCACTCTACATTCAGAAGTACATTCCCTATCGCAAACGCAAGGTGTTCTTCGGCAGTACCGGTAAGTGGGCGGACTTGGTGACGGTGATGGCAAAGCACAAGACGGAGAAGTATCTCGTTCCCCTGAGCGACGTGCACAGCGATGAGGTTGCCACGATGCTCGACGCCAAGAAACTGAAGCACAAGGAATGTGTGATGTATCGCACCATCAGCAACGACTATCCTGCCAACGAACCTTTTGACTTCGACATGCTGGTGCTCTTCACTCCTGCCGGTGTGGAATCGCTGATTAAGAACTTCCCGGACTTCAAGCAGGGGGATATGCGCCTCGCTTGCTTCGGTCCTGCCACCAAAAAGGCTTTGGAAGACGCGGGCTTCCGCGTGGACCTCTCCGCACCGACACCGGAGGCTCGCTCCATGACGGCTGCCATCGAACAATACTTGGAGAAGCAACAATGAAACGCGGGAGCACCTCCGCTCCAATGCTTCACTCCCGCAAAAGACTGTGTCAGACAGTGCCAGCCAAAGACTGTCCGACACAGTTTTTCTTTTTCGCAGCAGCAACAATCCACCTAATCCGTTCAATCCGTGGTTTCTCACCTGAAACTTTCATTCGCTTTTCTTTCATGTCCCATTCTTTCCACAAAAAAGAACACATTTGTTTGCGCCGCGACATTGAGACATTGTTCTCTGCCGGCAGCAAGAGCATGTCACTCTTCCCGTTGCGAGTGACCTATCGCCGCGTGGAAACCGCCGACGCCGAGCAGCCTGCGGTGAAGGTGTTGCTCAGTGTGGCGAAGCGGAGACTGCGCCACGCCGTGGATCGCAACTGCGTCAAACGCCGCATCCGAGAAGCCTATCGCACGCAGAAGAATATGCTTTGCGACCACCTCGCGCCCGGCGTTCATCTCCACCTCGCCTTCGTCTGGCTCGCCGACAAACCTCTCCCCTCTGTCCTCATTCGACAGAGAATGGAGACTGCCCTGTGCCGCATTGCTGAAAATCTCCAAAAAGAGGCAGAAAAGACGGCGGAAAATTACCCCGTTTCTGACGAAAAATGAGTAAATTTGCAACGGTTTAAGCGCGAGTAATAAGGTCTAAAAGGGCGAAAGTCGCTTCGCTCCGGTCAAAAAGGTCAAAAGGGTCAAAAAGACTTGAGACAACTTTGACAACAAAAGACCACCGAGACAACTCTCAACCCATTTTGACCTCTGCGATACCGTTACAGCGCCGTTACAGCGCCGCGAAACCCAACGCCAAAACAGCAAATCCAACTTTCCGAATTCTATCTCTAAGTTCAATCAATCATTCTTCACGCTTCGGAAAGTCTTCAAATATTCCTCACTATGGAAGAAACAACGCCGCAAAGCACATCATACAGTGCCAGTAACATTCAAGTGCTCGAAGGTCTCGAAGCCGTTCGCAAACGTCCCGCCATGTACATTGGCGACATCAGCGAAAAAGGTCTTCACCATTTGGTCTATGAGACCGTCGATAACTCCATTGACGAAGCGCTCGCCGGCTATTGCACCCACATTGAAGTGACTATCTGTCCCGACAACTCCATCATTGTGCAGGACAACGGTCGCGGTATTCCCGTCGATATGCACCCGAAAGAACACCGGTCCGCCCTTGAGGTCGTGATGACGGTGCTCCACGCCGGCGGTAAGTTTGACAAAGGCTCCTACAAGGTCTCCGGCGGTCTCCACGGCGTCGGTGTCAGCTGCGTGAACGCCCTCTCCACCCGCATGGTCTCCGAAGTTTTCCGCGACGGAAAGGTCTATCGTCAGGAATATGCCAAGGGTAAGCCCCAGACCGGCGTCGATGTCGTGGGCGAGACCGAACTCCGCGGCACGCGTCAGCACTTCTGGCCCGACGACACCATCTTCACGACCACTACCTATAAATATGACATCCTTGCCAACCGCATGAGAGAACTCGCCTTCCTCAACGCCGGCATCACCATCACCCTCACCGATGAGCGTCCCGACGAAGAAGGCAACATCCGCAAGGAAGTCTTCCACTCCGACCTCGGACTCCGCGAGTTCGTGCGCTACATCGACTCCTCGCGCACCCACCTCTTCGACGATGTCATCTACATTCGCACCGAGAAGAACAACATTCCCATCGAGGTGGCGATTATGTATAACACCTCCTACAGCGAGAACCTCCACTCCTACGTCAACAACATCAACACCATCGAAGGCGGTACGCACCTCGTCGGTTTCCGCATGGCGGTGACCCGTGTGTTGAAGAAATATGCCGAAGAGACCGCAGCCAAGCAGCTCGAGAAAGCCAAGGTCGAAATCACCGGCGAAGACTTCCGCGAAGGTCTGACCGCCGTCATCTCTGTCAAAGTCTCCGAGCCCCAGTTCGAGGGACAGACCAAGACGAAACTCGGCAACTCCGAAGCCGCCGGCGCCGTGAACCAAGCCGTCGGCGAGGCGCTCACCTACTATCTCGAAGAACACCCGAAGGAAGCCAAACTCATTGTCGATAAGGTCATCCTCGCCGCCACCGCCCGTGTGGCAGCCCGCAAGGCTCGCGAAAGCGTGCAGCGCAAGAGCCCGATGTCCGGCGGCGGACTTCCCGGCAAACTCGCCGACTGCTCCTCCAAAGACCCTGCCCAGTGCGAACTCTTCCTCGTCGAGGGTGACTCCGCAGGCGGCTCCGCAAAACAAGGCAGAAGCCGCGCCACGCAAGCCATCCTGCCCCTCCGAGGAAAGATTCTCAACGTGGAGAAAGCCATGTGGCACAAAGCGTTCGAGAGCGACGAAGTCAACAACATCATCCAAGCCCTCGGCATACGCTTCGGCTTGGGCGAAGACAGCAAGGAAGCCAACCTCGACAAACTCCGCTACCACAAAGTCATCATCATGGCGGATGCCGATGTCGATGGTCAGCACATCGCCACGCTCGTCATGACGCTCTTCTATCGCTACATGCCGCAAATCATCCAGGACGGCTATCTCTACATCGCCATGCCGCCCCTCTATCGTTGCACGAAGGGCAAAGTTCAGGAGTATTGCTACACCGACCGCGACCGTCAAATCTTCATGGACAAATATGGCGACGGAACGGAAGACGGCATCAAGACGCAGCGCTACAAAGGTCTCGGTGAGATGAATCCCGAGCAGCTTTGGGAAACCACCATGTGCCCCGAGACGCGTCTCTTGAAGCAGGTGACCATCGAAAACGCCGCCGAAGCCGACTACGTCTTCTCCATGCTCATGGGCGATGACGTCGGTCCCCGCCGCGAGTTCATCGAAAGCAACGCCCTCTACGCCAACATCGACGCATGACGCTGCCTGCATCGTCAACACGGAACGCCGGACGGCGAAATGCAACAGACGAGAAATTCAACACATACAAGTAACATGGAACTGTGTCCACCCAAAAGGTGCGGCACAGTTTTTTTGTTGCGGAAATTTCCGGACAGGAAAATTTTTATTATTGCTGTCCGGTAAAAGTTGTTTCATCCGGATGGTGAGTGCTGAAAGCACG
>JBJEAG010000071.1:0-3613 GCA_051868855.1 Alloprevotella sp.
TAAGCACTTTCTTTTGAACATTCCTTATTCCATAATTTATAGAACATCCCTTTAGGTGTCGAATCGGCTTAGAAGCGTCCGCCGCCGCCCATGCCTCCGCCCATCGGCGGTCCCATCGGTCTTGCGGGCATTCCGCCGGGTCCCTGCATGTTGGGAGGACCCATTCGCTCGCCGTCTCCGTTGCCCGACTTGTTGCCGGAAGAACCGTTGAAGATGTTGAGCTTGTAGATGAAGTGGACCATGAAATAGGAGTTGATGGCGTTGCTCCAAGTGTCGGTTCGCTGCGTCGCGGTCAGCGTGCGGCTCACGTTGCTCTGACGGTGGAGGATGTCATAGAACTGGATGCTGATGGTGGCAGCCTTTTTCTTCAAGAAGGACTGTGCAATCTGGGCGTTCCAAACCAGTTCGTTGGTGTTCATGGACTGGTCGGTGTAGCCGCGACGCGAAGTCATGCGGATGTCGGTCGAGATGCTCATGCCCCAAGGCAGGTTCACGTTGGTCGAAGCGCCGTAGGCAAAGTTCCAAGTGTCCATGTTGGCGTTTTCCTGGATGGTGGCGCGGGCGTGCTGATAGTTGAGTCGTCCGAGCAGGCTGACGTCAAACCAAGTGGCGCGGTAGGTCAGGTTCAAGTTCTCGTCGATGCCGAGCGTGCGGGTGGTGTTTTTTTCCGAAGCGGCGCTGGCAGCGTTGAAGAGACGGTTGTAGTAGTCATACTGCGTCTCGCTGTTTTCCGGCTCGTCAGTCTCGGCTTCTCTCAGAATCATGTTGACGGAATTGACTGCGGGCGTTCTGGAAGCAGACTGCGTGGAGATGTAGCCCACGGAGTTGTCGTATGTGAAGGCAAGGAAGTTGTTGATGTTGAAGAGCTTCTTGGCGCCGAGTGCCGAGTTGAACATGAACATGGCGCGAGCGTTCCAGTTGCCGTTGATGTTCTCGGGGCGAACGTAGCGCACACCGGTCGTGGGGTCATAGACCATGTTGTTGGAGACGGAGTTGATGGTCTGCGTGGCGTGCATGCCCACCATGATGGTGCGCTGGCGAGTCGGGTCGTAGCCGTTGTAGCGAACGAAGAGGTTGTTGTTCCAAGAAGGCTTCAGTCCCGGGTTACCCATCGAGATGTTCAGCGGGTCGGAGTCATCGACCACGGCGAGGAGGTCGGTCATGGAAGGCTGCGAAGCCGAGCCGCGGTAGTTGATGTCGAGGTTGGCAGTCTTCGAGAACTTATAGCGGAAGCGCACTTGCGGAGACACCATGAAGACGTCGCGGGTGATGAGCGTGTCAATGTCTTGACCGGGACGATTGTAGCGCATCTTTGTCTTTTCGGGATTGAAATCCACGCCGGCGTTGAAGCGAATGGTGGAGGAGTTGTAGCGTACGCCCGCCGTGGCAGTGTGCTCGAAGTATTTATAGGTGGCATACTGCGAGTTGTTCAGGTCGCGAACGTAGTTCAGCAGGTCGTTTTTCGTGGGCAGCGTGCCGATGGGATAGCCGTCGGCGGAGCCAAAGCCGGCGAGTTCGCCTTCAAGGTCGGGGTCATCGGCAAAGAGGTCAGCGTGCTCTTGGCGGAAGGCGTCGGAGGCAAGTTCGTTGAGGTTGAAGCGGGAGCGGTTCGAGTCAGTGTATTTGTAACTGTACTGATAGCGCACTTCGCCATACCAGTTCTTTCCAAGCGGTTCCACATAGCCCACGCGAGTGCTGAGGTTCCAGTTCTTGCCCGGCGTGTTGCTGTATTGATTCAGAAACGTAGGTGCTTTTCCCGTGGCTTCGTTGAATTTGATGCTGGAGATGGAGAACGATTCCGATTCGCTCTTGCCCCATCCGGCGCGGGCTCTGAGGGAGACGTTGCGACCTTTGGAGTTCAGTTTGCGAACGATGTTGAGCGTTCCGCTGAGGCTGTGGCTCTCGCTTTCGCCGAGCGACTGACGCTCGTTGGTGTTCACGAGGAGCGCGTAGAGTTCGGGGTTGTTCTGAATGACGTTTTCCATGAAAATCTCTGTGAGCGGGTCGCCCGAGGTTGTCTTGTAGGGGTCATCGTTGAACGTCGCAGAACTGTTGTTACCGTTGTTGCGGCTCTTGGAGTAGGAGTAGGAGGGACGGAACGTGATGGTTGTCATCGTGTCCGGGTTCCATTGCACGCGGAACTCCGTGTTCACGTTCGTTTTCGCGCTGGAACTGAAGTTGCGGCTGTTGGAGAACGAACTGGTGCTGCCCGAGGTCAGGAAGGTTTCCGAGTTGGAGGTGGAAATCAGGTCGTTGTCCGAGTGGTTGTAGCGCACGTTACCGCCCAACTCAAGGTGTCCGTTTTCTTTCTTCGTCTTCTTACTCTCCCAAGAGAAGTCCAGTCCGGCGTTCTTCGTGGCAGTCAAGCCGCCCTGTCCGCGTCCGAAACCTCTCGGACCGCCGAAGCCCTGGTCGTTCGTGTTGTTGGCAGAGCCGAAGAGGGTGACGCGGGTGCGGTCCGTGAAACGAGTGGCAAAGAGACGACCCGAGTAGCGGTCCTTGTTGCCGTAAGCCAAATCCACGTTCGTCACCCATGACTCGTTCAGTTCGCGCTTGGTCGTGATGTCGAGCACGGTGGTCTCTTCGCCGTCGTCGATGCCGGTCTGTTCGGCGTAGTCACTCTTCTTGTCATACGCCTTAATCTTGCTCACCAAGTCAGTCGGCAGGTTCTTCATGGCAGTCTGCGTGTCGCCTTTGAAGAAGTCTTTGCCGTTGATGAGGAACTCGGTGACGGTTTTCCCGTTCCATTTGATGGTTCCGTCGTCATCGACCTCCACGCCCGGCAACTGTTTGACGAGTGATTCGAGGGTGGAGCCTTCCGGCACTCTGTAGGCAGAAGCGTTGAACATCGTCGTGTCGTCCTTCTGCTCCACTTTGGCAGCGACGGCAGAAACGGTGGCACCTTTCAGAATGTTGTCAGAACTTTTCATGAGAATCGTGCCGAGACCGATGGAGTCGTTTTCTTCGGTCAGTTCCACCGCCTTGACGACCGGTGAGAAACCCACGAAGGAAAGTTTCACGAGATATTTTCCCGCTTCGCGAGCTTTGATGGTGAACTGTCCCTTTTCGTCGGTGGTGACGGCACTGATTCCTGTGCTGTCGGGACGGAGTAGTGCCACACTGGCAAATTCGACTGCTGCGTTTGTCTTCTCTTCTTGGGCGGTGCCGGTGATGAGGAAGCGCTGCGCTTGCACGAGGGAAAAGCTTCCGCACAGGAGAAGCAGAATGAGTGCGAAACGTTGCAAGCGGAAGAGTGAAGTGCTCATGTACATTATTAATATAATATGGAGTAAATAGATAATCGGGAAAGCGTAGAGACTGTCGGAGTTGCCGTGGAACTTTGTGGAGTTGCCGTGGAACTTTGTGGAGTTGCCGGAGAGTGCAGCATTGTTTTCCCGCGTTTTCATCTATTTTGATGCAAATGTCCGACAAAGGTTTAAAACAAGCACCATCTTTCCACGAATTTGTAGATAAACGACCATAATTTGTCCACGAACGACGTGTTTGTCAGCCGGATTTCTTTCACTCCCAGTGCTTGGGAGTTTTGCTCCCAGTGCTTGGGAGTTTTGCTCCCAAGGCGTGGGAGTTTTGCTCCCAAGGCGTGGGAGTTTGA
>JBJEAG010000072.1:0-4943 GCA_051868855.1 Alloprevotella sp.
AGGGTTGCAAAATGGTTGCAAAATGGTTGCAAAATGGTTGCAGAAAGGTTGCAGAAAGGTTGAAGAGAGGATTCAGAGAGAGGTGTCTCTTTGACTCTTAGTCTCTTTGAAACCACGGATTTCACGGATAAAACGGATTCCGCGCCGACTTTTTGACTCTTTGACTCTTTGACTTTTTGACTTTTTGACCGGAGCGAAGCGACTCTTTGACTCTTTGTCTCTTTGTCTCTCAAAAAAGCAGCATCGGACTCCGAGACGAATGCCCGGAATCCGATGCCATAAAAGTTGTTCAAATGATTGCGTGCCTCACGCCGCTCCGGCAGCGCAGAGGAAGAGAATGAGCGCCTGCGCCACAAGGATGCGGAGGAACATTGCCAACGGATAGACCGTGGAGTAGCCGACAGAAGCGGCGTCGTTGTTGGCAGTCTGGTTGGCGTAGCCCAGTGCGGGAGGGTCAGTCGTGGAACCTGCGATGACACCCATGAGGGTGAAATAGTTCAACTTGAAGTGCAGGCGAGCCACCACGCCCATGATGAGCAAAGGAATAATCGTGATGAGGAAGCCGACCCAAACGTACATCAAACCGTCGCCGTGTGCCACCGTGTTCCAGAAGTTGGCGCCCGCCTTGATGCCGACCGACGCAAGGAAGAGGATGAGTCCGATTTCGCGGAGCAGGAGGTTGGCGGAAGTGGTCGTGTAGGTGACGAGGTGGAATTTGTAGCCGTAGGCACCGGCGAGGATGGCGATGATCAGCGGACCGCCAGCGATGCCGAGTTTCAGCGGAGTTGCCATGCCAGGGAATTGGAACGGAATCATACCGAAGATGATACCGACGAGGATGCCCAAGAAAATCGCGCCCACGTTGGGGTGGTCGAGGCGTTTGATGGAGTTACCCAACACTCTCGCTGCACGGTTCACGCAGTCTTCCGGACCCACAACCATGAGGCGGTCGCCAATCTGAATGCGCAAAGAGCGGTCGGCGAAGAGGTCCATGCCCTGACGAGTGATTCGGGTGACGTTCACACCGTAGATGGAACTGAAGTGCATGTTACCAAAGGTCTTGCCGTTCACCTCGGGTTTGGTGACGAGGATGCGCTTGGAAACGATGGGAGCCTGTTCGGCTTTCCAATCCACTTCCACCTCTTCTCCGATGAAGGCGAGAACGGCTTCAGCGTCGTCTTCGGCGCAGACGGTCATGAGTTCGTCGCCGTAGTGGATTTCAGTGTCCTTGTTCGGCGTGATGATTTCATCGCCCTGCTTGAAGTGGGTGCAGACGAAGGTACGGCCGAGGAACTGGCTGAGTTGTCCGAAGTTCTTGCCCTCGAGCGCGTGGTTCTTCACGCGGAGCGTCATGTGGTGAGGCTTGGCGTGGGGATTGTCCTCCTGACGCATGCGAATCTCTTCTTCTTCTTTCTCAAGCTTGATGCGGCAGAGATAGCGCACGGCAATGGTCGCGCCGATGATACCGACAACACCGAGAGGATAGGCACAGGCATAACCGGAGGCGATGTTCATGTTGCCCATGTTGATGCCGAGCGTGCCGATGGCTTCCTGCGCCGCACCGAGACCGGGTGTGTTGGTGACGGCACCGCAGAGCACACCGACAGCCATGGGAAGCGAAGTGGGGTCATTGGTGTCGAAGACCAGGAAGTAGAGCACCAACATGGTGATGATGTTGAGCGCCACGATGCCCAAGGTGATGAGATTCAAGCGCAGGCCTTCCTTCTTGAAAGACTGGAAGAAGCCGGGACCGACTTGGAGACCGATGCAATAGACAAAGAGAATCAGTCCGAAGTCTTGAATGAACGTGAGCACCTTGGAAGGACAGGCGAAACCGCCGTCAGCGTCAGCAATGCCGGCGGCATTGTAGATGTGACCGACCACGATGCCCGCGAAGAGCACGAAGGTGACTCCCAAAGAGACACTGCCGAATTTGATTTTACCAAGCCAAACTCCGACAGCAATGACCAACGAGTAGAGCAGCACGACGTGCGCCACGGAGTCAGTCACGGTGAATAAGTTTTGGAACCATTCCATCTTTTATAAAAATGAGATTTGTGAGACAATGTCCGACGCCGAAAGAGCGTGCGGAAACAAAATTAATTTCTGAATGAATCGTTGCAGGTGTCAGCGCGGACGCTTCACGATGGCAGCGGCACGCTCGAGCGCCACGTTGATGTTCGGACAAATGTGGTCCTTTCCGAGGAGGCGGCAGAAGCCGTTGTGCTCCAAGACGGCATAGACATTGGGCGTGACGCCGGAGAGAACGATGTGAGTGCCCTCGCGGTGGGAAATCTCGCAAAGGTTCTGAAGGTTGTGGATGCCCGTGCTGTCGATGAAGGGAACGCGGCGCATGCGGATGATGCGAACCTTCGGATGGTCGTTCATGGCAGCCATCAGTTCCTCAAACTTGTTGGCAATGCCGAAGAAGTAGGGACCGTTGATTTCATAAACCTCCACACCGTCGGGAATGACGAGATGTTCTTCGTGAACCACGGCGTCGGTTTCGTCGTTCGGGTCAATTTCGTCGGCAATGACCTTGATTTGCGTCGTCTCAGCCATGCGGCGCATGAAGAGGAGGCAGGCGATGAGCAGACCGACTTCGATGGCGATGGTCAGGTCGAAGATGACGGTCAGCAAGAACGTGATGAAAAGCACGGCGATGTCGCTCTTGGGGTTCTTCATCAGTTGCAGGAAGGTGCGCCAGCCGCTCATGTTGTAGGAAACGATGACCAGCACGCCGGCGAGGCAGGACATGGGAATGTAGGCTGCGAGCGGCATGAGGACGAGGAAGATGACGAGCAGGACGAGGGCGTGGACGATGCCGGCAACGGGGGTGCGTCCGCCGTTGTTGATGTTGGTCATCGTGCGGGCAATGGCTCCGGTGCAAGGAATGCCGCCGAAGAGCGGGGTGCAAAGGTTGGCGACGCCCTGTCCGATGAGTTCCTGGTTCGAGTTGTGGTGGTCGCCGCAGACACCGTCGGCAACGGTGGCTGAGAGCAGACTCTCGATGGCGCCGAGCACGGCAATGACCATGGCGGTCGGGAAGAGGCTCTTCACGTTCTCCCAACTGATGTCGGGCACGGTCAGCGCGGGAATGCCGGCTTTGATTTCGCCAAACTGGTCGTAGATGGTATCAACGTGGAAGTCAGTGTAGGCATTCAGGAAATAGACGCCGACGGTCATCAGGATGATGGCGACGAGCGAGCCGGGAATCTTCTTGGAAATCTTCGGCGTCAGCATGATAATCAATACACTGAGCACGCCGACTGCCGTGGTCGCCCAATCGATGCTGGCAAAGTTTTGGAAATAGACGCCCCACTTGGAAATGAAGTCTCCGGGAAGACCGCCTTCGATGGTCAGACCGAAGAGGTCTTTGATTTGAGTGGTAAAAATCGTGACGGCAATACCACTCGTGAAGCCGACGACGATGGGATAAGGAATGAACTTGATGATGGTTCCCAAACGGCATGCGCCGAGGAGAATCAGGAAAAGTCCCGCCAGCATGGTTGCAATCATGAGCCCCGAAAGCCCGAGCGCGGGGTTGCTGACAATGCCGTAGATGATGACAATGAAAGCACCGGTCGGACCGCCGATTTGCACGCGGCTGCCGCCAAGAGCGGAAACAATAAAACCGCCCACGATGGCGGTCAGAATGCCCTGAGAGGGCGAAACACCGGAAGCAATGCCGAAAGCAATGGCAAGAGGCAACGCCACAATGCCGACAATCAAACCGGCCATGAGGTCGGCGGCAAACTTCTCTTTGGAATAGTTGCGCAGTTCACTGACTAAGCGCGGAGTAAAGCCTAATAGATTCATTTGCATCTGCTGAATATTGTGTTCTCGTCTGAAAAATTTCTGTCAGATGATTTCCGCTTTCACGCGAAATGGGTTCTATTTCTCTGCAAAGGTAGGTATTATTTATTGAAAATTATGCAAAACGCCGGGACTAATAGTCTGCAAAAAGAGAAGTCAAGGCGGCACAGAGGGGCTTTTTGCACGCAGAAAAGGCAGAAATGCAGTGTTTTTCTTTCCTCCGCGAGGGCTTTGCCGTAACTTTGCCCGCATGGAATACTTAGAATTTACGTTTTTGACAAAGCCCTGCAACGAAGCCATCGACGACGTCTTGAGCGCCGTGCTGGCTGAAGTGGGCTTTGACAGTTTTGTGCACACCGATGACTTGGAACGCACCGCCGTCAAACACTCCGCCAATCCCGAAGACCCGGAATGGGAACAGGTGAACGGGGAAGCAGGCGAGTTTAAATGCTACATCCCGAAGGCGGCTTACGACCCCGACGCGCTCCGCGCCGCCCTCGACAACTTCCCCCTGCCCGACGTGGAAATCACCTTCACGATGACGGAAGCAGAAAACAAAGACTGGAACGAAGAATGGGAGAAGAACTATTTCCAACCGCTCGTCGTCGATGGCAGATGCGTCATCTCGGGAACCTTCCACAAAGACGTGCCCGACGCGGACTACAAGATTCTCATCAATCCGCAAATGTCGTTCGGCACGGGACACCACGCCACCACCTCGCAGATGATTTCGCGCCTGCTGGACGACGAGATAGAAGGACTGGAAGTGCTGGACATGGGCTGCGGCACCGGCATCCTTGCCATCCTTGCCCGAATGCGCGGCGCGAAGCATTGCACCGCCATCGATGTGGATGAATGGTGCTTGAAGAACTCGCTGGACAACGTCGCGCTGAACGGACTCGACGGCATCGACGTGAAACTCGGCGACGCTTCCCTGCTTCCCGACGAAGGTCCCTTTGACCTCGTCATCGCCAACATCAACCTCGGCATCCTCCTCCGCGACCTCCCCGCCTACGTTGCCCGAATGAAGCCGCACGCCTATATATATATGAGTGGCTTCTACACGACCGACGTCCCGCAACTTGAGGAGCGTGCCCGCGAAGTCGGACTGACGCTCGTCGATGTCC
>JBJEAG010000072.1:5043-15688 GCA_051868855.1 Alloprevotella sp.
ATGTCAGTTTTTGGCGGCGGAAATGAATAAAAAGATGCATATATGCGAGTTTTGCTGTATATTTTCCAGTAAAACGGAAGAAAAATGAATAAATATGCATTTTTATACATTTATTCATTACCTTTGCCGACCGAACAATGAAACAGACCATGAACAGTCGAGAAAAGCGTTTAGAAGTGCTTCGCGTCATTCTTTCCAGCCAGGGCATCGGGAGACAAGATTACATCCTCGAAGAACTGGCGCGCAATGGCTTGAAGGTCACGCAAGCCACGCTCTCCCGAGATTTGAACAAGTTGAGAGCCATCAAGATTCTGAAACCCGATGGCTATCGTTACGTGCTCCCCGAAACGCCGAACTATCATCGCACCGTCAGCGTGGAGACCGTACCGCAGTATCTTCGCAACACCGGATTCGAGTCCATCGTCTTCTCCGGCAACCTTGCCATCATGCACACCCGCCCGGGCTATGCCGCCGGACTTGCCTCGGACATCGACAATCATAAACTCTCCACCGTTGCGGGAACCATCGCGGGCGACGACACCATTCTGATTGTCCTGGCGGAGAACGTGACGCGCGAACAGTTCACCGATGAGGTGGCAACCATCATTCCCGCCATCAAAAGCGTGGCACTCTGAGAAAAGATCCAATACACATACGACTCTATACACCTTATTATATATACAACTAAACTATCATGGAAGAATATAACGACGGAATCAGCGTCATCGTGGCAGACCCTTCCCACGAGAAGTACGTGGACACCATACTTCAAACCATCACCGATGCAGCCAAGGTTCGAGGCAGCGGCATCGCCAGCCGAACCCACGAATATCTCGCCACGAAAATGAAGGAGCGCAAAGCCATCATCGCGCTCTACGGCGAGGAATTTGCCGGTTTCTGCTACATTGAAAGTTGGGAGAACAAGCACTATGTCGCCAACTCCGGACTCATCGTCGTGCCCAAGTTCCGAGGTCACCACCTCGCCACCCGCATCAAGCGACTGGCGTTCTCGCTGAGCCGCGTGCGCTGGCCGAAAGCCAAAATCTTCGGACTGACCAGCAGCGGCGCGGTGATGAGAATCAACACCTCGCTGGGCTATGTCCCCGTGCCCTTCTCCGAACTGACGCAGGATGACGAGTATTGGAAAGGCTGCGGCACGCCCGAGCATCCCTGCTGCATCAACTGCGACGTGCTCGCCCGCACCGGAAGAAAATATTGCGTCTGCACGGGCATGCTCTTCGACCCGGAACGCCATCCCGACACGCCGCTGCCCGCAGAAATCCCGCAAGACGTGCTGGACTTCATCAAAGCACAGCCGGAATGAGACTAACTAAACTATAATATCCCCCAAACATTACTCCCGATTATGGAAAAGAAAAAAGTGGTCGTCGCCTTCAGTGGCGGACTCGACACCTCCTACACCGTCATGTATCTTGCCCGCGAGAAGGGCTATGAAGTATATGCTGCCTGCGCCAACACCGGAGGCTTCAGCGAAGAACAACTGAAAACGAACGAAGAAAACGCCTACAAACTCGGCGCCACGAAATACGTCACCCTCGACGTGACGCAAGAATACTACGAGAAGAGTCTGAAATATATGATTTTCGGCAACGTGCTCCGCAACAACGTCTATCCCATCTCCGTCAGTTCGGAACGTATCTTCCAAGGCATGGCAATCGCTCGCTACGCCAAGGAAATCGGCGCCAGCGCCATCGCCCACGGCTCCACCGGAGCGGGCAACGACCAAGTGCGCTTCGACATGACCTTCCTCGTCATGTGTCCCGACATGGAAATCATCACCCTCACTCGCGACAGCAATCTCTCGCGCAAAGAGGAAGTGGACTATCTCAACGCCCACGGCTTCTTCGCCGACTTCACGAAGTTGAAATATTCCTACAACGTCGGCATCTGGGGCACGAGCATCTGCGGCGGCGAGATTCTCGACAGCACGCAGGGGCTGCCCGAGTCGGCTTATCTCAAACAGGTCAAGAAGTCGGGCACCGAGGAACTGCGCCTGACCTTCGAGCAGGGCGAACTGAAAGCGGTCAACGGAGAACGCTTCGACGACCCGATTAAAGCCATCTGCAAAGTCGAAGAAATCGGAGCAGCCTACGGCATCGGACGCGACATGCACGTCGGAGACACCATCATCGGCATCAAAGGACGCGTCGGCTTCGAGGCTGCAGCACCCGCGCTCATCATCGGCGGTCACCGTTTCCTTGAGAAATATACGCTCTCGAAATGGCAGCAATACTGGAAGGACCAAGTCGCCAACTGGTACGGCATGTTCCTCCACGAGAGTCAGTACATGGAGCCTGTCATGCGCGACATCGAAGCCATGCTGACCAGTTCGCAGCGCCACGTCAGCGGCACCGTCATCCTTGAACTCCGTCCGCTCGGCTTCCACACCGTCGGCGTCGATAGTCCGAACGACCTCGTCAAGTCCAAGTTGGGAGAATACGGCGAAACCCAGAAAGGCTGGACGGCTGACGATGCCAAGGGCTTCATCAAAGTGCTCAGCACGCCGCTCCGCGTCTTCTACGCCAACCACAAAGAAGAGGAAATCTGAGTCTCACGGCAGTCTCCTGCTCTATAACACCTTATTTATATGATAAGAATCGGAATCATCGGCGGCGCCGGCTACACTGCCGGAGAACTCTGCCGCCTGCTCTTGAACCACCCCGAAGCAGAAATCGTCTTCGTCAACAGCGAAAGCAACGCGGGCAACCTGCTCACCGATGTCCACGAAGGACTCTACGGCGAGACGGACCTGCGCTTCACCGACCGTCTCCCGTTTGAGGAAGTGGATGTCGTCTTCTTCTGCTTCGGTCACGGCAAAAGCACGCAGTTCCTTTCCGAACACTATATTCCCGCCGACATCCGCATCATCGACCTTGCCCAGGACTTCCGCCTTGCCGCCGACGACAACGACTATGTCTATGGTCTGCCGGAGTTGAACCGCAACCTGATTTGCGGTGCGCAACACATCGCGAACCCGGGCTGCTTCGCCACCTGCATCCAACTCGGACTGCTGCCGCTGGCAGAAGCGGGACTGCTGCAAGGCGACGTCAGCGTGAATGCCATCACGGGCAGCACGGGTGCCGGAGTGAAACCCGCAGCCACGACCCACTTCTCGTGGCGTTCGGGAAACATGAGCATCTACAAGCCCTTTTCCCACCAGCACGTGCCGGAAATCAAGCAGTCACTCCGACAACTCCAACCGAACTTTGAGGGAGAGATAGAGTTCATTCCCTATCGCGGCGACTTCCCCCGCGGCATCTTCGCCACGGAAGTGCTCACCTGCGACGCACCGATTGAGGAAATCGAAACGCTCTTCGCCGACTTCTACTCCGAAGCGCCTTTCACGCACTACGTCTCCCGCTCCATCGACATGAAACAGGTCATCAACACGAACAAATGCCTCATTCACGCCGAGAAGCACGGCAACAAACTGCTCATCACCTCCTGCATCGACAACCTGCTCAAGGGGGCATCGGGACAGGCGTTGCAAAACATGAACCTCATGTTCGGACTCGAGGAAACCACCGGCTTGCGCCTCAAACCCGTCGCGTTCTGACAAGCAGCCCCTCTCTACTCTCTCTACTCTCTCTACCCCTCTTTACTCTCTTTACCCCTCTTTACTCTCTTTACCCCTCTTTACTCTCTCTACCCCTCTCTACTCTCTTTACCCCTCTCTACCCCTCTATACCCCTCTTTACTCTCTTTACTACTCCCTCCTCCAACGCCCATGTCTCTTTTTCCCGTATATCCTCTTTTCCCCGTTGAAATTGTTCAAGGCAAAGGATGCCGCGTCTGGGATGCGGAAGGTCATGAATATCTTGACCTCTACGGCGGTCATGCCGTCATCAGCATCGGCCACGCTCATCCGACCTACGTGGAAGCCATCTCGCGCCAAGTGGCGAAACTCGGTTTCTACTCCAACTCCGTCATCAACTCCCTGCAAGAAGAACTGGGACGCCGTCTGCCTCAGGCTGCAGGCTATCCCGACTTCTCGCTCTTCCTCGTCAACTCCGGCGCAGAAGCCAACGAGAACGCTTTGAAACTGGCTTCCTTCCACACGGGAAGGAGTCGCGTGCTCGCCGCCTCGAAAGCCTTCCACGGCCGCACCTCTCTGGCTGTCGAAGCCACCGACAATCCGAAAATCGTGGCGCCCATCAACGCCAACGGTCACGTCACCTTCCTCCCGTTGAACGACCTTCCCGCCTTTGAAGCCGAACTGCGCAAGGGCGACGTCGCTGCCGTCATCGTGGAGTGCATCCAAGGCGTGGGCGGCATCCGCCTCGCCACCGCAGAGTTCATGCAAGGGCTCCGCAAGGTGTGCGACGAAACCGGCACGGTGCTCATCTGCGACGAGATTCAGTGCGGCTACGGACGCTCGGGACGTTTCTTCGCCCACCAGCACCTTGGCGTCACGCCCGACCTCATCACCTGCGCCAAAGGCATCGCCAACGGTTTCCCGATGGGTGCCGTGCTTATCTCCCCGAAGTTTGAGGCGACCTACGGCATGCTCGGCACGACCTTCGGCGGCAATCATCTCGGCTGCGCCGCCGCCCTCGCCGTGTTGGACGTGATGGAGGCGGAGCAACTGACCGCCAACGCAGCCCGCGTCGGGGACTATTTGCTGCAAGCATTCCGCGACCTCCGGTCCCGCTGTCCCCACATCACCGACGTGCGTGGCGAAGGTCTCATGATTGGCATCGAGTTTGACCAACCCATCAAGGAGATGCGCGGCAGTCTCGTCCGCGATTTCCACGTCTTCACGGGAGCCGCCTCGACCAACATCCTGCGTCTGCTCCCGCCCCTCTGTCTCACCGAGGAGGAAGCCCGCGAAGCCGTAGCAAAGATTGAAGAAGCCGTAGCGAAGATGTGAGTCTTATCTATTGCGACTTCGAGCGAAATTTAAACGCCGTCTAAACAGACCGATTTTTCTGTTTAGACGGCGTTCCGTTTGTTCTCGGGAAAATGCGTCAGCGACTTTCGCGCCCGTAGGCATCGACGGCGGTGAGGACGTAGGTAGCGTGGAGCAAGGACGGGAGGGCGGGCGTCAGCGTGAAGGAGGTGGCGGTGAGACGGTCCGCCACGACCACTGCTTCGTGGTCAGCCTCCACGCGATAGAGGCGATAGTGCACGGGCGTCGTTGCCGTGACCGCCTCCCACGAAAAGTGGAGGCTGTGTCCGCGACGTTCCACGCGGAGTTCCGGTGCGGCGGGGGCAGCGGAGGTGTCGGAGGCGACGGGTGCGATGGGCGGCACGAGGACACGTTGGGCATAGAAGTCGGTTCGGAGCCAGAAGTAGAGTCCTTTCACGTTGTTCAAAAGGAAGCGCGTGCGGAAGAAGGCGTGACCGCCCAGCCCCATCATGCGGCTCACCGACATTTGGCGCGTGATGACTTGAAGAGCCCAATCCTTCTCGGAGGGAGAGAGGAAATAGATGCCGAGCCCGGGAATGACGCGCCCCGGTCCTTCGTGGTCTTTCCAGTCAGAGAGGAAGGGATAGAAATGACGCCCGTCAAAATACATCATCGGAAACAGCCAGTCCATCCAACCTTTCGCCAGCCACGCCTGAGCGTCCTGACTCACGGCGTCGCGGGCATTCCATCCGAAGGAAGAGGCGCGGGGCAGGTCGGCATATTTCCCGACGGGCGAGCAACTCAGTTTGACCCAGGGGCGCACGCCCTTGACTGCCTCGGCGACCGCCTTCACGCAGCGGTCCACGTTCTGTTTGCGCCACGCCGACTTTGACATTCCGGCGGGAGCGAGGCGGCGATAGTCGGCATCGTCACGAAAGGGAATCGTGTGTTCGGGATAGCGAATATAATCCAGGTGAATGCCATCGACCTCGTAGTTCTCCACAATCTCGCGACAGAGTTTGGCAAGATAGTCCGCCGTGGCGGGCAGCGCGGGATTCATGTACCATTCCTCTCCGGCGCGGCGGCAGAGTTCCGGGCGCATCTTGGCGAGTCCGCGGCTGCCAAGACGTTTCATGGCGACGTCTTTTCCGATGGGAAACGCAACGACCCAGGCGTGGAGTTCCATGCCGCGTTTGTGGCATTCCTCGAGGGCGAAGCGCAGGGGGTCGTAGGGCGGAGTCCGAGCGGGCGCGCCGCCGAAGACGCCGTCGAAGGGTTCGAGGGCGGAAGGATAGGCGGTGGTGGCGCGGAGGCGGGTTTGGAAGAGCACGACGTTGATGCCGATGGCTTGCAGACGGTCCAACATTTGCCGCAGTTCCTCTTTCTGCCGCTCCGCAGAGGCGGCGTTGGTGGCGGGGCGCGAGGGCCAGTCCAAACCGGAGATGGTGGTGAGCCAGACGGCACGCACCTCGCGGGGCACGGAGGTCACGTCGGCGGCAGAGACGACTGCGGCGGCGCAAAGAAAAAGGAACAGGAAAAGGAATCTACGCATCTGTCGGACTAAAGGGGATATACATTATATATATAAGGAAGCAGGCAGCGAATCGGCAACGTCATTTTGCCCGCTTCATCGCACGAGCATTCGGAGCGACTGCACCATTCCGGTGGGCATGCCGAGTTCGACGGCTTTGTCAAGGTCACGAGCGGCGGCGCGTTTCTCGCCCATGGAGATGAGCACGCGAGCGCGGTCCACGTAGAGCGAAGCGTCGCCGGGGCAGAGTTCGATGAGGCGGTCATAGTCTCCCTTGGCGGGCTGCAGCATGTTCAGTTGCGCTTGCACCTCAGCCCTTGTGCGCAGCGCATCGAGGTGGTCGGGACTGGCGGAGACGATGGAGTTCAGTCGGTTCAGCGATTCGACGGACTGCCCCATTTGGAGCAGGATGAGTGCTTCGAGCAGTCGGGCGTTGATGTTGTCGGGACGCAGACGCAGGTGCTGCATCAACTCGGACTTTGCTTCGACATAGCGGTGGGCGGCATAGTATCCGGCGGCGCACACAAAATGCGCCCGCGCCGTCATCTCACGAGAGATTTCCTCGCCCGATTCGAGCACCTTCTTGGCATCCTCGACCGCCTCGGCGTCTTTGCCGTTTTGGAGATATGCCTCACTGCGGGCGAGTCGCGCATCGACGTAGGCGGGATGGTCTTTCAGCACGTCGGTCAGTGTCTTCTCCGCCTTCTTGCTTTCGCCGCGAGCGAGTTCAATCAGTGCGAGATTGTAGCGCAACACGTGATTGCCGGGGGCGTCGGGACGGAGTTTGATGGCGCGGCGCAGGTTCTCCTCCGCTTCGTTGAGCGAGTCGGCGGCAAGAGAGGTGAAGCCGCTGCGCACGAGTCCGACGTATGCCACGGAGTCGCGGCGGGCGATTTCCGCCATGCGTGCCTCGGCTTTGTAGTCGTCGATGGTTTTGGCTCGCACCTTCCCGCCTTTCTTCAGGTCGATGATGGTTTGCGAAGCGGCGGGCGCGGCGGTCAGCAGCAGTCCGAAAAGAATAAGGAGCAGGTTCTTCATAAGTTTTAATTTCTCAAAACGGAAAGTCCCGCTCATTGCCTGTCCGAGACAAGGAAACGAAGGTGCGGAGGCAAAGAGCGGGAGTGGATTCATGAGGTTCGGGCGTTGGGGAGAGTGTGTCAAAATGCACATTTTGGCTTCACCCTCAAAGGTGCGTCAGAATAGTTAAGATGCAAGGCGCTGAGGATGAGGACGCAGGGAGTGTACTGAAGTACATGACCAAGTCCGAATCCGATAGCAACGCAGCAGATTGGCTATTATGACACACCGTCTTGCGTTTTCTTCTCCATGACGATGGCGTCAATCACGGCAACGGCGGTTACATTGACGATGTCGCGCACGGAACTCTCGAAGTCGGTGAAGTGAATCGGCTTGTTCAGACCCATCTGCACGGGACCGATGACTTCGCCTTCTTCATAGAAGTTCTTGATGATTTTGTAGGACGAGTTCGCGGCGGAGAGGTTGGGGAAGACCAGCGTGTTGACGTCCATGCCTTTGAGCGTGTTGAACGGATATTTCTCGTCGCGGAGGTCTTTGTCCATGGCGAAGTTGAGTTGCATTTCTCCGTCGATTGCCATGTCGGGGAACTCGCTGTGCATTCGCTTGATGACGTGGGCAACGCGCTCGGCGCTGCCCTCGGTGTCGGTGCCGAAGTTGGAGTAGGAAAGCATGGCGACGACGGGCGTACGGTTGAAGAAACGCACCGTCGAGGCGGAGAGGCGGGCGATGTCGTAGAGCGTTTCTTCGTCGGGGTGACGGTTGATGAGGGTGTCGGCGACGAAGAGAATGCCTTTCTTGGAGTTGATGAGGTGCATGGTGCCGAAGTGGTTGTAGCCCTCGCGAATACCGATGACCTCGTTCGCCACCTTGATGGTGTTGGAATATTTGGTGTAGAGGCCGGTGATGAAGGCGTCGGCTTCGCCCGTCTCGACCATCATCATGCCGAAGTAGTTTCGTTCATACATCTTGTCCTCTGCCTCCTGCGGCGTGTAGCCTTTTCGTTCCATTTTCTTGGCGAAGAGGGCGGCGTAGCGGTGACGACGTTCGTTTTGGTTGTCGTTGCGGAGGTTGAGGATTTCGATGCCTTCGAGATTGAGTTTGAGGTTCTCGGCGATGGCACGAATCTGCACGTCGTTACCCAGGAGGATGGGGAAGCAGATGCCCTCTTCCTTGGCTCTGACGGCGGCTTCGAGCATCGTGGGGTGGGTGCCTTCGGCAAAGACGACGCGCTTGGGGTTGGAGCGGGCGGTGTCGTAGAGGTTCTGCGTGAACTTGCTCTCCTGTCCCATCAACTCGCGCAAGTGCTGGCGATAGGCTTTCCAGTCTTGAATCGGACGCCGCGCCACGCCACTGTCCATTGCTGCCTTGGCAACCGCCATGGAGACTTCGGTGATGAGACGGGGATCAACGGGTTTGGGAATGAAATAGTCGGGACCGAAGGAGAAGTTTCGCACGTGGTAGGCGCGGTTCACGATGTCGGGCACGGGACGGCGGGCAAGGTCGGCGATGGCACGCGCTGCCGCCATTTTCATCTCTTCGTTGATGGCTTTCGCTGCGGTGTCGAGTGCGCCGCGGAAGATGTAGGGGAAGCCGATGACGTTGTTGATTTGGTTCGGATAGTCCGTGCGACCCGTACTCATCAACACGTCGGGGCGGGCGGCAACGGCGTCTTCGTAGGATATCTCGGGCACGGGATTTGCCAAAGCGAAGATGATGGGATTCGAAGCCATGGAGCGCACCATGTCCTGAGTGAGCACGTTTCCTTTGGAGAGACCGACGAAGACGTCGGCATCGCGAACGGCTTCGGCGAGGGTGTGGATGTCGGTGCGGGAGGTGGCAAACTCGCGCTTCTGCTCCGTCAGGTTGGGACGGTCGGCGGTGATGACGCCCTTGGAGTCGAGCATGACGACGTTCTCGTGACGCGCACCGAAAGCGCAGTAGAGACGCGTACAAGAAATGGCTGCCGCGCCGGCACCGTTCACGACAATCTTGGCGTCTTCGATTTTCTTTCCTGCCACGTCGAGGGCGTTGATGAGACCGGCGGCAGAGATGATGGCGGTGCCGTGCTGGTCATCGTGCATGACGGGAATGTCGAGTTCTTCCTTCAGACGGCGTTCGATTTCGAAGCACTCGGGCGCCTTGATGTCTTCCAGATTGATACCGCCGAACGTGGGGGCAATCGCCTTGACGGCAGCAATGAACTTTTCGGGGTCTTTCTCATCGACTTCGATGTCGAAGGCATCGACGCCGGCGTATATCTTGAAAAGGAGGCTCTTGCCTTCCATCACGGGCTTGCCGCTCATCGCGCCGATGTCGCCGAGTCCGAGCACCGCCGTACCGTTGGAGATGACTGCCACAAGGTTACCCTTGTTCGTGTAACGGTAGGCATCGTGCGGGTTTTGCTGAATTTCGAGACACGGCTCCGCCACGCCGGGCGAATAGGCGAGCGACAGGTCGGTTTGGGTGCGATAGGGCTTGGTGGGTACTACCTCAATCTTGCCCGGCTTACCCATCTCGTGATAGTGAAGGGCTGCTTCTTTCGTGATTTTTACCATGATCAGTGTTTGTGTTGTGGGGTTTGAAAAACGAAGCAAAATTACGGAATTGGGAGCGAACGGACAAAGTTTGAGGATTAATGAATGAAAAACAAACGGAAAATGAGTGATATGTGCCACTTCCGACGACGAAATCTTGCCGCCGCCCGGCACGTGGCTGCCGACGGCGATGAAACGGGTGGCTGTGTGCAGTCATGCCCCACTTTTCTCAAAGAAAAGGCGGTTTTGCGCGCCGATTTCGCAACTTTTTGATGTGGTTCACGAAACCTATGTGCCGTGGCAAACGACGGACGCGCCGTGGCAACATTCTTGCGTGCCGTGGCAACATTCTTGCGCGCCGTGGCAACATTCTTGCGCGCCGTGGCGTCATTCCTTCCCGCCGAAAAGTTGTTCTTTTCTAAGGAGTTGTCATTTTTTCCTTGGGAGGCGTTGGTTTACGCCTTAAGACGCAAACGTTTGCGCCTTAAGATGAAAGCGCTTTCACCTTAAGATGAAAATGCTTGCGCCTTAAGATGAAAACCAACGAAAGTAAGGACAGGAATGACAAGTCGGCGTGTAGGAATGACGAATCGGCAGAAAAAAATGTAAATTTCAGCGTAGATAGTATGTTTGTGGCGAATTAATTAAGCGCAAAAAATGGCATACAAAAAA
>JBJEAG010000073.1:0-6661 GCA_051868855.1 Alloprevotella sp.
TGGAAGCCACAGTGAACGACGGTCGCGTGGACCTCTCCTCCGAAGCAGAAGTGCGCGGCGAAGCCACCACCTATCGCTGGTATCTGAACTATCCGGATTATGACGAAAACGGCGAACTCGTCGGCGAGGAACTCTACGTCGATGACGAGTATATGGTTGAGAACGGTGTGACCACCTTCCTCGTGGGCATCAACAGTGTGGTTTGCATCTTGACGAACCCGCTCTATCCGAACCTCGTGCTCTTCACTCCGTTGATGGACATCCCCGGTCCTCCCGCCGGCATTCACGACGCTCAGACCTCCGCATCTGCCGTGAAGGTGGAAGGCAACAGCATCGTGGTAAACGCTCCCGCCGGCAAAGACCTGACGATTTGCAGCGCCTCCGGCGTATTGCTCCGCAAGACAAAGACCGTGGGCGGTGCCTCCCGCTTCACCCTTCCCACCGGCGCATACGTTGTGACCGTGGGTGAAGACACCACCAAGGTCGTTGTGAAATAATCTTCGTCTCATAATTTGGTTTGCAAACGTTCATTGAACTGCAAACTCTCCGTTTCAAGGACTGCGACGCCACTCCGCGCCGCAGTCCTTTTTTCTTGAAAAACTGCCTCCGACACCCCTCCAACAACCTGTCGAAACATGTCGGAACCATGTCGAAACCATGTTGAAACTCGTCGTTCTCTTCAACTCATCGACCTTTTTGACCTTTTTGACCCTTTTGACATTTTTGAACTTATCGACCTTTTTGACCTTTTTGACCCAAGAATAACTACCGATTTGCTTTGCATGTCTTCGTTCACAGACGCCGTGGCGAAACTTTTTCCTTAGCGATTCGTCACTCCTGCACGCCGAGTCGTTACTTACCGTCCAACGGGCGGTAAGTTTACCGTCCAACGGGCGGTAAGTTTACCGTCCAACGGGCGGCATGTTTACCGTCCAACGGGCGGTAAGTAACAACTCCCAAGGAAGAAATGACAACTCCCAAGAAAAAAGTGTTGCCACGGCAGAGAGAAACGAGATTGTCAGCACCCAAAAACCAAAAGAATAGGAAGGAAAAGCGGTATCTCGTAAAAATATCGTACTTTTGCAGCAATATGGAAGCAAGGGCACATACGTCCCTGCGAATCCAATACCTATTATTTATTATATGTTCGGAACTTATCACGCATCACGCACCTCTCGACGCCTCCTGCTCACCGCAGTGCTTTGCTTCGCTGCCTGCCTCACCACGTGGGCGCAAAGTAACGCCGTCATCCATGAGGTGACAGCCGGAGAGACGCTCTACTCCATCGCACGAAAATATAACGTCACAGCCGATGCCATCGCCACCGCCAACGACATTCAGGACATCAACGTGATTCCCGTCGGCTCAAAACTGCGCATACCCGCTCAGGGACAAACCACGACTCAACGCCCAACCGCAAGCAGGCTGAAAGAACCTATCTATGACGAGGTCGTGACCTACGTGGAATATAAGACTAAGAAAAAGGACACGGTCTATAGCATTGCGCAGAAGCACGGTTGCACCGTCGATGAACTGTGGGAAGCAAACAAGAACGTGCTGACCGACCCGAGTAAAATCAAAAAGGGAACGGTGCTTCGCATCCCCATCAAGAAACGCTCCACCACACCCACACGCCAAGGACTTCACACGGTGAAACTGGCGGTTGTCCTTCCCTTCGCGGGCAGTAAGGTGGAAAACGTGCGCAGCGTGGAATTCTACCGCGGACTGCTCATGGGCATCGACGCGCACAAAAGTGCCGGACTGAACGTGGAGGTGCTGGCATACAATGAGCCCGAACCGAATGCCTCCATATCTGCGCTGACAAAAGAAATTTCAGCAGAGAAACCCGACCTCGTCATCGGTCCCGTCTATCCCGGACACTTCGGAGAACTCACCACCCTCGCCTGCCGCGAGACGAAAGTGCTGGTGCCTTTCTCCTCGAAAGTACCTCAACTTGCCTGGGTGCCGAATTTGTTTGTCATCAATGCCACGCCCGAACAAGAGGTTGCTCTTTCAGCCAACATGGCACAACTCGCGCTTGCGCCGACCCATCACCCTGTTTTCATTCAATACGGTCAAGCCAACCGCACGTCTTTCACCGAGACTTTGAAGAAGAGTTTGATTGAATCAAAGATTCCCTATTCCTCCATCCCTGCTTCCCTCTCACTAGACGAAATAGCAGCAAAAACGAAAACGAAGAAATTGCTGCTCATTGCCGACAGCGACAAACCCGAGACAATGAAAGACATGGCTGCCAAAGCTGCCGCACTGAATGCAAAGAAACCCGGGTCCGCCGCCATGTTGGGCTACTCCGCATGGATGGAAGCCGCCGAAACCACGGAGCGACAGGCAATGCACAAGGCTGATGCCTACATCATGACAACCGACTGGTTCTGCCAATTGACAGAGGCGTCGCGCAAATTCATGAACGACTATAAACGCTGGTTCAACGCCAACTTGCTCGACTCCAAGCCTCGCATGGCACCGCTGGGCTATGACATAGCACTCCGAGTGATTGGAGGTATGGAATGCTACGGCTACGACTTCGGCGAACAGACTCCGCTGCCCGGCACGGTGGCAAGCACCACACCGCTGCAAAGTGAGATTCAATTCATGAAGGTCGGCAACGGCGCCGGCTACTTGAACAAAAGTCTTTGGTTCGTGCACTTCAAACCTGACGGCAACATCGTCAAGGTGTCTATGCAGAAATAAAAAGGTCTAAGAGGTCAAAAGGGTCAAAAGGGTCAAAAAGTCGGTGACCCTTTGAATTCTAAGAGACTAAGAGACAAAGAGACTAAGAGTCAAAAAGTCAAAGAGTCAAAGAGACTAAGAGACTAAAAGACAAAGAGACTAAGAGTCAAAAAGTCAAAGAGTCAAAGAGACTAAGAGACTAAAAGACTAAGAGACTAAGAGACTAAAAGTCGGTGACCGATTCAAACCTTGTGCAGTGAGACACTGCACCTCCTAACCTCTCAAACCGCGACGAAGTCGCATTCATACTTTGTGCAGTGAGACACTGCACCTCCTAAACTCTCAAACGCCTCAAACTGCGACGAAGTCGCATTCAAACCTTGTGCAGTGAGACACTGCACCTCCTAACCTCTCAAAACCGCGCCCTTGGCGCATCATACACATGTTCAATCCACGTTCCACATTCACCACTTTTCTGCGCTTCACCTTGACGGCTGCTCTGTTCGGGACAGCCTTGACGGTGCGCGCCCAGATTGGAGAGCCGCGCAACAACTTTGCCGTAGGAGCAAACGTCGGACTGACCATGAACACCGTGGGGTTCGACCCCACCATCAAACAATCCATGCTGATGACACCCACTTTCGGTGTCACGGCGCGCATCACAAGCGAAAAATATTTCACCATGGTCTGTGCCCTGCAGGTGGAACTGAACTACGCCACGCTGGGATGGAAGGAAGACATCGTTGATGCCAACACCAATCCCCTGCCCGACCAATATGAACGCCGCCTACACTATCTGCAACTCCCCCTGCTCGCCCGACTGGGTTGGGGACGCGAGAAAAAAGGTGTGATGGGCTACGTCGTGGCAGGACCGCAAGTGGGTTTCATGTTGAGCGAAACAACCAAACAGTCCGAGTTCACGCTCACGGAAGAGGGAGTGCCCAACCGCCCCAACGGCATGGTGTCACAATATTCCATGCCCATCGACCGAAAGTTTGACTACGGCATCACCGGCGGCGCAGGCATCGAACTCAGCACCAAAGCCGGACACTTCTTGCTGGAAGGACGCTACTACTACGGATTGGGAGACATCTATAACAACTCCAAAAAGGACGTCTTCGCCCGCTCCAACCACGGCACCATCATCGTGAAATTCACTTACCTCTTCGATATCAAAAAGAACAAAAACAACAAAAACAAATAAAGACTATACCATATTATATATACAATGGAACTCCAAAAGAACTATAACCCTTCAGAAGTAGAAAGTAAATGGTACGAATATTGGAACAATCATCATTTGTTTGCTTCCAAACCCGATAGTCGCGAACCCTACACCATCGTGATTCCGCCCCCCAACGTGACAGGTGTGCTTCACATGGGACACATGCTCAACAACACGATTCAAGACATTCTCGTCCGCCACGCCCGCATGGAGGGCAAGAATGCCTGCTGGGTGCCCGGCACCGACCACGCCTCCATCGCCACCGAAGCAAAGGTGGTGAATCGTTTGGCTCAGCAAGGCATCAAAAAACAAGACCTCACTCGCGAAGAGTTCCTGAAACACGCTTGGGACTGGACCCACGAACACGGCGGCATCATCCTCAAACAACTGCGTCGCCTCGGTGCATCCTGCGACTGGGAGCGCACCGCGTTCACCATGGACGAAAAACGCAGCGAAAGTGTGTTGCGCGTCTTCTGCGACCTCTACGACAAAGAACTCATCTATCGCGGCTTGCGCATGGTCAACTGGGACCCGAAAGCACAGACCGCTCTGTCCAACATCGAGGTTATCTATAAAGAAGAACAAAGCCACCTCTTCCACCTGCGCTACTATGTCGCCGATGCCGACACCAACCCCATCGTGCCGACCGGATGCGAAGGAGAGGTGCTCCACCAAGATGCCGACGGACGCTACTATGCCGTGGTCGCCACCACCCGTCCCGAGACCATCATGGGTGACACCGCCATGTGCATCAACCCCAAAGACCCGAAAAATCAGTGGCTGCGCGGTCACAAAGTCATCGTTCCCCTCGTCGGACGTGTCATTCCCGTCATTGAAGACCGCTACGTGGACATTGAGTTCGGTACGGGCTGTCTGAAAGTCACTCCCGCCCACGATGTCAACGACTATAACCTCGGAAAGACGCATAACCTCGAGACCATCGACATCTTCAACCCCGATGGCACACTCTCCGAAGCCGCCGGACTCTATGTCGGCCAGGACCGCATGGACGTGCGCAAACAAATTGCCAAAGACCTCGAGGCTGCGGGACTCATGGAGAAGATTGAGGACTACACGAACAAAGTCGGTTTCTCCGAACGCAACCCCGACACCGCCGTGGAACCCCGCCTCTGCATGCAATGGTATCTCTCCATGCAGCACTTTGCCGACATCGCCCTGCCCCCCGTGCTCAACGGCGACATCAAGTTCCATCCGCAGAAATACGTCACGACCTATCGCAACTGGCTCGAAAACATCGACGACTGGTGCATCAGCCGCCAACTCTGGTGGGGACACCGCATTCCGGCATACTATCTGCCCACCGCCGAAGGTCAGGAAGAGAAGTTTGTCGTGGCAATGAGTCGCGAAGAAGCACTTGAAAAGGCACGCCAAATTCCGGGCTTTGAGAACGTGACCGCCGAACAACTGCGCCACGACGAGGATGCCCTTGACACTTGGTTCAGTTCCTGGCTCTGGCCCATCAGCCTCTTCGACGGCATCAACCATCCCGACAGCCCCGAACTCGCCTACTACTATCCCACCGCCGACCTCGTGACCGGTCCGGACATCATCTTCTTCTGGGTGGCACGAATGATTATGGCGGGCATGGAATACACCGGCGACGTTCCCTTCCGCAACGTCTATTTCACCGGTATCGTTCGCGACAACCTCGGTCGCAAAATGTCCAAGCAGTTGGGCAACAGCCCCGACCCCATCGGACTCATTGAAAAATATGGTGCCGACGGCGTCAGAATGGGCATGATGCTCTCCGCTCCCGCCGGAAACGACATTCTATTCGACGAAGAACTGTGCGAGCAGGGACGCAACTTCTGCAACAAAATTTGGAATGCGTTCCGCCTCGTGAACGGCTGGCAAGTCGATGAGAACAAAGCACAAGGCGAAATCGCCGCACAGGCAGTGAGATGGTTCGAAGCACGTCTCAGACAACGTGCCGCCACCATGGCAGACCTCTATTCCAGATACCGTCTGAGCGAAGCCCTCATGGAGGTCTATCAACTCTTCTGGGATGATTTCTCCGGCTGGTTCCTCGAACTCGTGAAACCGCCCTACGGCGAACCCATCGATGCTGCCACTCGCCGCAGCGTGTTGGAAGCATTCGACCATCTGCTCCACCTGCTCCACCCCTTCATGCCCTTCATCACAGAAGAACTCTGGCAGCAACTCGAGACGCGCAAAGAAGGAGAGAGCATCATGGTGAGTCCGCAGCAAATTGCAGCACCTCAAGCAGAAGACGAAGCAATGCTCCGCGAAATGGCAATGGTGCGCGAAGTCGTTTCCTCGGTTCGTGCGGTGAGAAACACGAAGCAAATCGCACTCAAGGAAACACTCCACCTGCAAGTGGTTGGCGAGAATCCCGTGAAGGCATACGATGCCATCATCGCCAAGATGGCAGGCATTGACACTGTGGAAAGCGTGAGCACCAAGGGCGACGATGTCACCGCCTTCATGGTTGGCACCACCGAGTTTGCCGTTCCCCTCGGCGGTTTGGTGGACATGCAAGCCGAAATCGAAAAGGCTGAGGCAGAACTCCACCGTCTGGAAGGTTTCCTTCAGGGCATTCTGAAGAAACTCTCCAACGAACGTTTCGTCAACAACGCTCCCGCCGCCGTGGTGGAGATGGAACGCAAGAAACAAGCAGACACCGAAACCAAAATGACTGCCCTCCGTGATTCCCTCGCCGCTTGGAAGAAGGCATAAGAGGGGTCTAAAAGACTAAAAGACTAA